>JAFGJZ010000180.1 GCA_016928815.1 Spirochaetota bacterium | reverse complement strand
CGAAGAACTTAGTAGATAGTTATCAGGAAATTATTAAACTATTACAGAATTATGTAATATATTTCAAAAAAAGATTCAATATTATTAAAAAAGAATAAAAAAACTCAGCTCAATAGAACATAAAATAAATATTTCATTCAGTTCAATAAAACAAGATTACCTGTATTGTATTTTGTTGCAAAAATTTAATTAAATACAGGAAGCTTAAACTCAAACCCTTTATTTTGAATTTTTCGAATTAAATCTTCAAAGATAAATGATGTCTCATCATGATCATGAATCAGAATAATTTCCGCCGATGTCCCTGAATTCAAACCAAACCAGTTATCCGGATCATCAATATCAATTCTGTTAAAAATTTGGTCTTTCATTTCATCGGTGCCGTCATATGCCCATTCCCTGCAGTCATATGTCCAGAAAACATCGACATCATCCAACAAACCGTTTTCTAAATATAATCTGTTATTTAAATAAGGGAAGTCCGGCTGCGAATATCCTTTTTCAGAAAGAAAACTCTGTATAGATTCATATAGCTTTACTTGTTCAGCAGTTGGCGTAACTTCAACCGGATTATCTCCCCATCCTTTATCTCCAAAAGGGAATCTGAATGTACGTACAATATCTTTATCTGCTTTCTTATAAATTTTGTTAATTATCTCATCCGTCTTTTCAATTTCTTCAAAAGCTTCATTAACAGAAAGAGTACTGAAATGCCGATGACTAAATGAATGGTTTCCAATTATAAAACCGCTATTTAATGCAAACACTGCATCATCAATACGTCTTTCAAGGTTTTCACCCGTACAGTAAAAAACGGCCGGTATTTCTGCAGATTTCAGGAATCCAATTTTAGTCAGAAAGTCAGTCTGTGGAGCATCATCAATCGTTAAATATGCTGTTCTTTTCATAATCACCTCTTAATCTAAAAAACTGAAACGGTTAAAAATCAATTCACCGCATCCCTTAAAAATAAGATTATCATAATACCCGCCTTTTTCAATCCTGATATCATTTTTATTTCTGTATGAAGGAACTGTAAGGCATGCAGAAAGATCAGTCATGATAGCATCAAAACATTTTTCCAGGATTCCTCCAAGGAAAATAACTTCCGGATCAAATATATTAATCAGTGCTGACAAAAGCCCTGACAGTGAAAGTACTACATCATTAAAAATTTTTTTAGCATTTATGTCATCCTGGTTTAATTCAACTGTAAAACTATTCCACCCTTCCATTGTCAAAGGCAGATTCTTTCCACTTTGACGGTTATATTCACTTATAATGCCCGATAAGGACAATACTTTTTCAATTATGCCTGAATCAGAATTTTTGCATATCATGCCCGAAGGTAATTCTGAAATTTCTGCTGCAAATCCGTTAAATCCTTTTAACAGTCTTCCTTCCGATATTATGCCGGCACCTATCCCCTCAAGCATAAAAAGAAATATTAAATTTAAATTTTCTTTCTCACTTTTTACATTTCGTGAAGATGCAAGAGCAAGAAGATTGGAATCATTTTCAATATATACCGGAATATTTAAAGAGTTGTTTAATAATCTTAAAATATTTAATCCATTAAATACAGGAAAATTTTCTGATATCAGCACATCATTTTTCACGTCATAAATTCCGGGAACAGCTACGCTCATTCCGAGAATATCAGTAAGATCAATATTAGAGGATTCAAGGATTTCAGCTAATCCTGTTTTTATTTCTTTGATAATTATATCAATACTTTCATCTTCTTTAACAGAAATAGTATTTTTCAAAATAATTTTATTATTCAGATTTATTAAAGCAATTTCAAAAAAACCTTTCTGTGTAAGGTTTAACCCAATAGAATGCTTAATCTCCTCATTAATCATAAACAATTCAGGTATTCTGCCTCCGCTGGAATTTGTTGCGGATTTCTTTTTAATAAAACCGTCATTAATAAGCTGGTTACAGAGATTTGATGTTGTCGCAAAACTCTGATTTAAATTGAAAGCTACTTCTTTTTTCGCTGCCGGAAGATTATTTTTTAAATATTCGACTATTGCTTTTTTATTTAAATTCCTGATTTCTGCTGTATTTTTTATTGGTTTAATCATTTTTCTCCAGACTTTTCCTGAAAGAATTATAATTACTGAAAAATAAACTTGACTCTTTTTATGAAACTTATTAAAAGTATTATAAATTGTCAACTTTTAATATCGATTTTATTTAAATATTTAGGTGATTTTATGAAAATTTTTCATAACCATTTGGGATATAATCTTAATTCAGCAAAAAAGGCAATTATAAACAGCCCTAATCTTCCAGAAAATTTAAATTTTCAGATAAAATCCGTTTCCGGTGAAACAAAATATACAGGCGCTATTACCTTCTCAGGCAAAGTGGATCAATGGAAGGATTTTAATTTCCATGTTTTGGATTTTTCATCATTATGCGAAGAAGGCCTATATTACATTGAAGTAAACCATGATAATAAATCAGTCCGATCCGATAAATTTAAAATATGCGCAAATTTAATCCGCAATCAGCTTCTTCCGGATATTGCAACTTATTTCAAGGCACAAAGATCTTCAGGAAGATTCGATAAAACTGATTATTCAATTCCATTTTTCGGAAAACGAAAAGGAAAGCGTGATGTTCATGGAGGATGGTATGATGCTTCCGGCGACATGAGTAAATATCTTTCACATCTATCATATGCCAATTTCATGAATCCCCAGCATATTCCCATGAGCATATGGAATTTTCTTGAGAGTGCGGAAAATTCGAAAAATGAAACTGCACTTAAAAACAGAATGATTGATGAGGCTGTATATGGTGCTGATTTTCTTGTCAGGATGCAGGACAATTCAGGATATTTCTATCAGACTGTTTTTGACGGCTGGAGTAAAGATCTCACCCGAAGAATGATCTGTTCATACTCAACTCAAAAAGGAATACTGTCAGAAAAATATCAGGCAGGATTCCGTCAGGGTGGAGGAACTGCAATAGCTGCACTTGCCCGTGTCTCTGCATTGAAGGAAACATTCGGCGACTATAGTTCCAAAACCTACTACTCTGCAGCTGAAAAGGGATTCCTTCATCTTCAGAAACACAATCTCAGATATCTTCCCAATGGGGAGGAAAATATTATAGATGACTACTGCGCGCTTCTGGCTGCATGTGAACTGTACAGAGCCCGAAACAGAAAAATCTGGTATGAAGCTGCCGTTAAAAGAACCATATCCTTATGCGGAAGATTAAATCAAATCAGGAATTATACATGGTGGACTGCCGATAATAACAAAACAAGACCTTTTTATCATGCAGCTGATGCAGGATTACCGGTAATCAGTCTGCTTCGTTTTTATGAAATTGCAGATGATGAAACCAGGGATCTCATTCGAAACACGGTAAAAAATTCACTGCAAAGCGAAATGGACGTTACATCTGAAGTAAATAATCCTTTCGGGTATGCACGCCAGGTAATAAAACCATTAACCGGAGAAATTAAAAGTTCCTTTTTTATTCCTCATGAAAATGAAACAGGATACTGGTGGCAGGGCGAAAATGCCCGTCTTGCCTCTCTCTCTTCCGCCGCATTAACCGCAATAAAAATTCTGGGATGTCCGGAAATAAAAGACAGACTCCAGGCATATGCGGCCGATCAGATAAACTGGATTCTTGGTATGAATCCTTTTGACATCTGCATGATACACGGTAAAGGAAAGAATAATCCTGATTATGTCGATTTCCTTCCAAATATTTCCGGAGGCATCTGTAACGGCATAACATCAGGTTTTAAAAATGAAAATGACATTGACTTCCTGCCGACCGAATGTCAAAATTCATATAATGAAACATGGCGATGGAGCGAACAGTGGATACCTCATGCATCCTGGATGATTCTCGCGGCCTCGCTAATTGAATAGGTATCACAGGAGGACAGCAAATGATAGACGTTAAAACTATAGATGACAGACTGCTCAAAGATTTTCTGCTCATGGGAGAAACTGTATTTCAGAAAGGCCGCTATGAGGAATACATTGAAGAAGCAAAAAGACGCAATCTTGATCTATCTTTTTTGGAAATGATGAAACCTGAAAATAAAAAAATTAACAATCTGAATTCATTATTCAGCATGAAAGATTTTTTTAATAAAAATGACTGATAATATCAGGCAGTTGCGCTGAACAACTGTGTGCATATTAACTTCCTAAAAATAAAAACCTATACCGATGATAATATTTTTTATTTGAACGCGCCGGGCTTTTACGGGCTTCTCTTTGCTTCGGTCCGGCCTAGCCGGACTTGGCACCCTTCAAATCCCTAACTGTCAAACTGGCATTTTTCATTAAAAATATTGAAACTATAAAATTCTTTTAATTTTTTCCTGCAAAAAAGCGTCTATATTATAAGATTCTGATTTATGGAGAAAAAATGAACAGAACAAGTTTAAACATCAGCAGCAATATTTTAAACAAATTAAATGAAACATCCATTACTTTTAAAATTAGCAAAAAACATCTTATTTTAAAAATATTCGAATACTGCCACGGTAATTTTAATTACAATAATTTTGAATATGGGAAACTTACCGGTTATCAGAAAATATCAACTGATGACAGCTGGAATTGTTTCCGAATTGATTTTGATGATACGCAATGTGATGTTCTGTTTTTTTACAAAAATCAATATAGAATAAGTTTAAGTAAACTTTTAGCCTTAGGCTTTGTTCTTTTTTTCGACAAAATTATTGAGGAATTATCCCGAAATTTTAAAAACCAAATTGATATGGTTAGTTTTTTAAATAGTTATACAAGAATTAAAAAAATTTTATGGAATTCACTACATGATTCATTCAAATATTTCCGGATGAAAAATCAAAAATATACGTAACCTAACAATACACTTTTCTAAATCATATATTTTTTTCTTAAAAATTAAGTAATCTCTTTATACTATTAATAATTTGTAAAAATTTCGGTTTAACAAATCACAATGTCACAATAAATAGTAAAAAATACCGCTGAATTTCCAATATAGTTACAAATAACTCACATTTTATGGATTTTCAGTTTTCAAACATGTTATTTTTTGTTCATTTCTGAAATAAAACAAATATTCTCATAATTTTCTGTATAACAATTCAAAATAATCTTATTAAAATGTTGACATCTATTATAATAAGACTTATATTAAGTAGTATAAAAAGTCTAGGAGATTCTATGAAATATAATGCAATAATCGGACAATCCGGAGGACCAACTGCAGTAATCAATGCCAGTCTTTGCGGCGTCATCAGTCAGGTACTGAAGACTGATTTTATAGATAAACTTTACGGAATGAACTTTGGAATAGAAGGCTTCATGAAAGAATCCTTTTTTGACCTGACTGCGCTTTCTGAAGAAAAAATCAGCAAATTGAAATACACTCCCTCCTCCGCTCTGGGTTCATCAAGACACAAGCTGCATGACGATGAACTCCCTGAGATAAAAAAAATTCTTGAAAAACATAATATCAGATATTTTTTTCTCATTGGCGGGAATGACACAATGGATACTATTCACCGTATCGAAACTTATTGCAGCAATAACGGTTATGACCTTACCGGAATAGGAATTCCGAAAACTGTTGATAATGATCTTTTTGACACGGATCATACTCCGGGATTTGTCTCTGCAGCACATTATAACATTTTAAGCGTACTGCAGGGAGGCCTGCTGGCTCAAAATATGAAAAAAGTTGATAAGTATGTTGTATATCAGACGATCGGCAGAGATGCAGGATGGCTTGCAGCAGCAACAGCCCTTGCTAAAAACAGCAACCTGTCCGCTCCTCATCTTATCTATATGCCTGAAAAAACATTCAGCCGGGAACAGTGTCTTGCTGATACTCAGAAATACATTAAAGAATACGGGTTCTGTTCAATAGTCTGCGGCGAAGGCATAAAATATGAAGACGGAACCCCTGTAAGCAATACAAAAACAAAAGATAAATTCAATAACAGTGAATTCGGAGCAATGGGAGGAAGCAGCGCCGCTCTGAGTATTCACAAAATGATTTATGATGAATTTAAATTCCGCGGGGAATTTCAGATAACAGAGTCGCTTATAATGTGTGCAGCCGACCGGGCCGTAATTTCAGATATAGAAGAATCTTTCAACTGCGGAATTGAAGCTGTCCGGCTTGCAGAGAAAAAGGAATCCGGATTCATGATCACAATAGAAAGACTTTCATCCAGCCCATATAAAATCAAATTCGGTAAAACACCGCTTTCAAAAGTTGCCGTAAATGCAAAACCCATGCCGGAGAAATATTTCAATGAAAGCGGGAATTATGTCAGTACTGAATTTATTGAAGATTACATGAAACCGCTTCTTCCGCCGCTGCCGGATTATACTGTACTTACGGAGATAAAGTCCAATGAAAAATAATGGTCAACAAACAGTAATTGCCGTACATGCTCATCCGGATGATACTGAAATTTTCTGTGCAGGTACTTTATTTTTATTAAAAAAAATGAATTTTAATATAGTAATAGTAACAATGACAAACGGTGAATTGGGAAGTTATGAAAGAAACAGTTCGGAAACAGCTGCCTTAAGATTCAGTGAAGCGGAAGCTGCTGCGGATTATATCGGTGCGGAATATAAATGTCTGAACCGTCCTGACGGATTTCTCTTTGATTCTCCTGCAATCAGAACAGATTTAATTGAAATTCTGCGCAGTTCCTGTGCTGATATTATTCTGACTCACCGTTTCGACGACTATCACCCTGATCACCGTGCGACAGCGGAAATTACTGAAGCAGCGGCAATACTGTCATCATTGCCTAATATCATAACTGAATCAGCGCCGTTACCGGGAACTCCTCTTCTATATAAAACAGATACAATCCAATCAAAAAACCGTATAGGGGACAAAAACCTTATACCTCATTTCTACATTAACATTTCTGAAGTAATGGATCATAAAATCAAAATGCTCTCATTTCATAATTCGCAGATAGAACTGATGAAAAAAATGCATAAAATTGATGATTTCAGCGGTGAAATAAAAATCCGCGACCGCAGGCACGGCAATAAGGCCGGTGTTGAATTTGCAGAAGCTTTCTGGCAGCACTGCGGCGGAGGTTTTCAGACAGTGCCGGTAATCCAGGAAGCATTGAAAAATTATTATATCGAGGTAAAAATATGAACCAGCATGATCAGAAATATGAAAAATTTGCTCTAATCCGTGAAATGTTTGAAACTGTTGATATCATAAAAAGTTTGAATTTAGAAAAACTTTCAGAATTTGCTGACTGCATTAAAAACAGCAAAAACATTTTTTTTACAGGAGAAGGTTCAAGCCGGATTTTCCCGTCAAAAAGAGCAATTGATTTTTCCCTTAAAAATAATCTGCAATTCAACATGCATTCAGAAGGAGCTGTCCAGGCTATGGACTATAACCTTAAGGATTTCACTGTTCTTGCAGCATCAAATTCAGGCAGGACAAAGGAAGTTGTGCAGCTTTTTCTAAAACTCCAGAAAGAAAATCACAATAAATTATTTTCGGTGGTTGCCAATGAAAACACCCCTCTTCAGGAAATGGCTTCCTCATGCGTCATCCTGTCCTGCGGGAAAGAAAATGCTGTTGCAGCAACGAAAAGCGTCATGGAACAGGCTCTTGTATATGATATTATTTTAAGAAAATCCACCGGTCTTCCAATGCCTGATCTTAATGAACTTTCATCCAAAATAAAAGATACTCTTGAAATGGTCATTCCGGAGGATATTGTCAATATTCTGAAAAATGCTTCCACCATTTATTTTGCAGGCAGAAACAACGGTGTTGCAGAGGAATTGACATTGAAAACCAATGAAATCACCAGAAAAAAATCAGATTACCTGGAAGGTACTTATGCAGTACATGGAATTGAGGAAGTTATGAATAAAAATGAAGCCCTGATCATAATTGATCCTTTTTCAAACGAAGAAGAAAAATTCAAATCATGCCTTGCAGATAAAATCGGCATCCCGGTTACGGCTGTTACCGCCGGTGATTCAATTTTTCCAAAAATAAAAATACCACGCATGGAAGGATATGACGAATTCATTCAGCTTGCTGCCGGATGGAACCTTCTTGCTACAGCCGGTGTGGAACTCGGCATTAACCTTGATATGCCGCAAAGAGCAAGAAAAATCGGCAATGAATTTACGGCATAGACCGGGAGGACTATAATGATATCAGATAAACTTCTGGAAATTAAGGAATATAGAGATGCCGGTTACTCACCGGTTGTAGATTACGCCTCCTGGCGTGTTGCCGTTCTTAATTATGACGAAGAACTTCTTCCTGCAAACATAAACAACATGCAGCGCCATGATGAAACAGATGAAGTTTTCGTTCTTCTTTCGGGAAAATGTATTTTATTTATTGGAGACGGAAAGGACAGTGCCGGAAACATTACAGCAGTAGATATGCTGCCTGAAAAAATATACAATGTAAAAAAAGGAGTCTGGCATAATCATTCTCTAAGCAATGACGGCAAGGTCCTTATCGTTGAAAATGTTGATACAGAAGATGATGTAAATTCACCTTACACAGATCTTAACAGGGAACAGGTAAATTTCATAATAAAAGAGGGTAATAAAATGCTGAACATCACTGCACCCTGGAATCAACAGGATCAAGAATAAAAGTAATGATAAACCTGCATCCCCTGCCCTTTATATTTTCAACAGTTATTCTTCCGCCGTACTTTTCAATAATTCCATATGAAACGGAAAGACCCAGCCCAAGGTTCTTGCCCTGCCTTTTCTTGTTGGAATAAAAAGGAAGAAAAATATTATTGATTTCATTTTCTGCAATACCCGGTCCGGCATCTTCGAAGAAAATCTGAAGAAGCCGTTCATTATCAAACCGCTTGACTTCCGTGATAATATTTATCTCTCCGCCTTCCGGCATGGCCTCAATACTGTTTTTAATTAAATTGAGAAGAACCTGTTTAATTTCATTTTTATTCGCGGTTAGAAATATTTTTTCAGTTTTTTTATAAAATTTGATGTCGATCTTTTTATGAATGGCATTTATTTTAATCAGATTGATCAGTTTTTCAATCAGCTCATTCATATCAACATTTTCTTCCACAATCTTCTGTGATCCGGAAAACGAAATGAGATTACTTACAATCTGGCGTATTGAATCCATTTCCTCTTCAAGCTCATTAAGTGTTTCAAGCAATGAAGGGTTTTTAATGTTATATTTCAGATAACTGATGTGATTATAGACAATTTCAAGCGGATTATTTATCTCATGCGCAACTCCGGCTGCAAGCAAACCTACAGATGCTAAATTTTCAGACAGGATAACCTGTTCCCGCAGAGCCTCCTGTCTTGTAATATCCTGAATAAGCAGGATATGTCCGATAATCTGATCACCATCATGAATAGGAAATGTTTTTACGTTTACAATTCTGATTTCATCTTTAAGATTTATCTTAATATTATATATTTCTTTGACAACCTCCGAATCAATAATGGTTTTAATCTGAATCCAGACTTCATCCGATTTATCACCAAAAAGATTTTCCACAGGAAGCATGATGTTTTCATTGTCAGGCAGATTGAAAAATGTCCTGGCGGATTTATTCAGAATCCGGATCCTATTGTCAAAATCAGTTACGATTATGCTGATCGGAAGATTATGTATGATTGCTTCATTAAATTTAAAAAGTTCATAAAACTCCTGGTCCGAATTCATGAAATTCTGATCTTTCATAACCTCGGTATAGCACATCCTAATAAGATTTATCCGGTCAATATCAGCTATCTGCCCGCTCCAGATAATTGTACCTTTTTTCAATATTGAAACCGATTCAGCAAAACTGAATATGTCATCAATACGGTTTGTGAAATATACGATTGTTTTCCCCTGTGAACGGAGAGAAAACAGTATTTTTTTGATATATTCGGTATCAGTCACATTCAGATAATCGAAGGATGAATCAAGCAGTATGATATCAGGATTTCTGATAAGGATTCTTAAAATAAAAACAACCTGTCTTTCAGAGGTGCTGATGTTTTTTACAAGTTCCCACGGTTCCAGCTTGCAGTTATACTCATCAAGATATTTTTTCGCCAGGGCTGTATTCTTTTTTTCATAAAACGGCCTGAAATAATACATCATATCCGGTAAAAGCAGATTCTGGGCTATCGAAAAAGATTCAAAAAGACTGGATTCATGACCAACAAGCATTACAGGCTGTTTTTTATATTCTTTATTCATCCCGGGAGTATAGGTTATTCCATTATAGGTTATTTCTCCTGACTGCGGTCTTAAGGCACCGCTGAGTATTTCACTCAGGCAGGACTTTCCGGCACCATGATCACCGGCAATAGCATGAATGCATCCTTTGCTGATTTCAAGATTAAGATTATGTAAAACCGGAACAGTGTCACGGGAGTATGAAATATTGCTTAACTTCAGAACCGGCTGCTGTATCATACCGGAATTCCGTATTTTTCAATCTTATTATAAAGCGTTCGCCTGCTGATATTAAGCAGTTCAGCTGCACGTTTTTTATTATAATCCGTTTTTTTCAAAGTTTTCAGAATTATATTTTTTTCAGATTCATTAAACGGACTTTCATCATTAATTTTAATAAAATCATTTTCAAAAACAGGAGGCAGATCCTGACGGCGTATACGCTTGTCTGACGCAAGCGCCGCTCCATACATTATCGTATTCCTTAATTCTCGTATATTTCCCGGCCAGTCATAATTATAGAAAATCTCAAGTACGTTATCCGTTACCCCTTCTATATGTTTCATTGTTGTCTTATTGAGATCATTCAGAAAATAATCAATAAGAAGCGGCAAATCCTCCTTTCTTTCCCGCAGCGGAGGAAGAACAAGCGTTGCCGAATTCAGCCGGTAGTACAGATCATTTCTGAAGGAATTCTCATCAATCATTCTTGAGATGTCTTTATTAGTCGCAGCAATGAAACGCACATTGATATGGATGGGACTGCTCCCCCCAATCCTCTGAATTTCCTTATTCTGCACAGCCCGTAAAATTTTAGCCTGAGTAGAAAGATCCATATCACCTATTTCATCAAGCATAAGTGTACTTCCGTTAGCCCGCTCAAAAACGCCTTTATAGGCTGATGATGCTCCGGTGTAAGATCCTTTCTCATGGCCGAACAGTTCATTATCAAGAAGATTTTCAGGAAAGGCGGCACAGTTGATTTTAATCATCTGCTTGTTTCTGCAGTTGGAATTTGAATGAATAAAATCGGCCAGGACTTCTTTACCCGTACCGTTTTCACCCTGTATCAGTATGGAAATATCAGTCGGAGCAAGCCTCATGGCTTTTTCATAAAGTGAAATTACATTCTGATTTCTGGTGACTAATTTCGGTGCAAGAGATTCAATGTAATCCCTGTAATTTTTATTATCATTTTCAAGTACTTTGATTTTAATCGCATTTTCGGTAATTTTCAGAAGTTTTTCAAAATTTAAAGGCTTCTGAATGTAATCATGCGCACCAATTTTAATTGCCTGGACTGCTGATTCTATTTTTGCAAATCCGGTTATCATAATTACCGGCAGGTCGGGTTTTATCTTTAATATTTCCTCAAGTAATTCAATTCCGTCTGCATCTCCGAACACAATGTCAAGATATACGAGATCGTAGTTTTTTGTCTGTATTTCATGAATTGCTTCTTCAGGTGTGTTTGCATAGGAGCATAAAAAAGATCTCTGATCAAAATTCTGCTTCAGACTTCTGCATAATTTTTCATTATCATCAATTATAAGAATATTTTTCAAGCCAGTGACTCCATTTTCATAAAAAATCATGTAAACTTTTTATACACCAGAATTTAATTAAAATGTGCATTTTTTGCACATAATGCAAGCTTTTTTTGTATTGATATCTAAAAAAGATGAGAATTCCATATAAAATAGTGCTAATAATCATACTTTTTCACTGAAAATCACATAAATTTGATCTATTTTCAATAATAATTAAACAAATTTTAAAAAAATCAGTAATGGCATACTTATTGCATCATAATTTGTGAAATAAAAACGAGGTCATGATTTTATATTTTAAATCATCAAAACTCAAATTATTGGTTTTCCTGGCCATAAATATTGATAAAGACGGAAATTTTTATTTTAAATATAAAATCAAAACCCTCCCCCCTCCTTTAAAAAGCCTGTCTGTTTTTTATTAAACAGACAGGTTTATAAGGCTAAAATGTCCTGAAAAAATACCCTTGAAATATGATACCGTTTATACAACGTCCCGTTCTGATTTAATCAGGAACAGATAATATATTTAAGCAATATATAGAGCTGATTTGAAAAAATTTTCTAAATAATAGATATTTTACATTATAAATATTTGACAATGTCAATCATTTGCGATATATTAAACATTGAGGAAAAAAATGAGAAATAAACTGTGCAATCTAAAAGAAGTGTTCAGAGTGATTTATCATTTTGAAAACAAAGTGAAAACAATAACAGGTCATTCCATAAATGAACTTCTCATCCTGTGCTCGCTTCAGAAATCAAGAATAAATCCCGGAATTCTTGCTGAAGAAATGGGAATTTCAGCAGGAAGAATATCCAAAATTCTTGCTTCCCTTGAAAAGGACAAACTGATCACAAGAGAATTAAGTATGGAAGACAAAAGACAGATGTTTTTTACAATCACACCTGAAGGAATAAAAAAACTTCAGCTATTTCAGAATTCAGACATTGAAATACCAGATGTTCAGGTAAAATCGACAGGAGGGAATAATGAGTAAAATATTAATTGTCGGCGGTGTTGCCGGCGGAGCAACAACTGCAGCCAGGTTAAGACGGCTTGATGAAAACGCGGAGATAATCCTTTTTGAAAGGGGGAAATATGTTTCTTTCGCAAACTGCGGACTTCCCTATTACATCGGAGGCGTTATTGCAGACAGGGAAAATCTTTTTGTAATGACTCCCGAAGGAATTCAGTCAAGACTGAACATTACCGTTCGTGTTGAAAATGAAGTTATAAAAATTAACCGGAGTGACAAATCCATTGAGGTTAAAGATCTCAAATCAGGAAAAACCTATACGGAAAAATATGACAAGCTGGTATTGTCGCCCGGTGCCGAGCCGCTGCGCCCTCCAATTAAAGGAATTGAAAGCAATAAGATTTTCACATTAAGAAACGTACCTGATACAGACCTGATTAAATCCTATGTTACGGACAGAAAAGTATCTAAAGCGGTAATAGTAGGCGCCGGTTTCATCGGACTTGAAATGGCTGAAAATCTTCATCATCTCGGTATCAATGTAACAATTGTTGAAATGCTTGATCAGGTAATGGCGCCCCTCGATTACGAAATGGCCGCTGAAGTACACCAGCATTTAAAAACAAAAAATGTTGAATTCTATCTGAAAGACGGAGTTAAGGCTTTCGAAGACATGGGGGAAACCATTTCTGTTCTTCTCAACAGCGGCAGATCCATAAATGCGGACATGGTAATCCTTTCGATAGGTGTACGACCGGAAAGTCAGCTTGCAAAGGATGCAGGTCTGGATGTTACCGACCGCGGAGCAATAATTGTTGATGACTACATGAATACCAATGATAAAGACATTTATGCTCTCGGTGATGCAATTGCATTTAATCATCCGATCATAGGGATTAAAATCAACACGCTTCTGGCTGGTCCGGCAAACCGGCAGGGAAGAATCGTAGCGGACAACATCATCAAGGGGAATGTACGTAAGTACAAAGGAAGCATAAATACGGCAATAGCCAAAGTGTTCGATATAACGGTTGCGTCAACAGGTGTTGCGGAGAAAATTCTCAGGAAAGAAAATATTCCATATCTGTCCAATATAATTCATGTGGGAAATCATGCGGGTTACTATCCGGGTGCAATACCTATGACCCTGAAACTTATTTTTTCTCCATCTGACGGCCGTGTCTTCGGTGCTCAGGCAATCGGTTATGATGGAGTAGATAAAAGAATTGACGTCATTGCCGCACTCATCGGAAAGGGAGGGACAGTTTATGATCTCCAGGATGTTGAACATGCCTATGCGCCTCCGTATTCATCAGCAAAAGATCCTGTTAATATTGCCGGATATGCGGCTGAAAACATTATTAATGGAATGGTAAAAACCATTTCCTGGGACAAACTTCTGCAGATTGATAAAAACGACTTTCTTCTGCTTGATGTAAGAACACCTGAGGAAGTAATGCTGGGAGCAATAGAAGGTTCAGTAAACATCGAACTTGACACTTTAAGGAAAAGAATCAATGAAGTTCCTAAAAACAAAAAAATAATCGTATACTGTGCTGTCGGACTTCGTGGATATCTCGGTTCAAGAATACTCATGCAGAACGGATATGATGAGGTTTATAATCTTTCCGGCGGTTACAAAACATATGAGCATGTAAATACGACGCAGAGCAATGAAGATATTTTCAGTAACAATTACATCGGCAAGGATGATACGATCTATCAGAAAGCCAAAGAAGTACCTGTTCATGTCAGAGAGGAGGATGTAACCATATGTGTGGATGCATGCGGTCTTCAATGCCCTGGACCGATAATGCGGCTGAAAAGGGAAACAGACAGACTTTCGGAAAGCCAGACTCTTCTTATTAAGGCAACTGATCCGGGATTCAGAAAAGATGTCGCCAGCTGGTGCAACATGACAGGAAACCGGCTTATTTCTCTTACAGATGAAAAAGGAATTATTAATGCTGTAATTCAGAAACAGACGCAGATCAGGTCAGCAGCGGGAAGTTCCGGCGGTTACAATAAAACCATGGTTGTGTTCAGTGATGACTTTGACAAAGCGCTTGCTTCCCTGGTTATCGCAAACGGTGCAGCCTCAACAGGACACAAGGTTACAATGTTCTTTACATTCTGGGGACTGAACATACTTAAAAAGAAAAAACCGGGGAAAGTGAAAAAGGATTTCATTGGTGTGATGTTCGGAAAAATGCTTCCGAAAGGAACAAAGAAACTTAAACTTTCAAAAATGAACATGATGGGCATGGGTCCCAAAATGATGCGCATGATAATGAAAAACAAAAAAATCGACTCACTTGAATCCATGCTGAGTGCTGCGGCTGAAAGCGGTGTTGAAATGATGGCCTGCCAGATGTCGATGGACGTAATGGGCGTAAAAAAAGAGGAACTGTTTGACTTTGTAAAAATAGGCGGGGTTGCGACATACCTTGAAGCGACTGAAAGCGCTAATTTAAATCTTTTCATTTAAAACAAAAAATTCCGGTTGCAGGTCAGCCGGGATTTTTTAATTCAAAATTTGACTGTAATTTTCAGTTTACTGAAAACTTTCTGAATTTTTTGACTTTTCCTGAAATTGTCCGTATTATATTCCGGTACAAAATTAAGGAGAAAACTATGAAAAAACTATTGTTATCAGTTCTGGTTTTATTCTCAGGTACACTAAGTATTTCTGCTGCAACAATTAAAATTACAAATACTTCGGGGCTTGGCGTGTATGACACACCAATTGATAATCTGCAAACTCAGGTTAACAGCAGCAACGATCTAAGTTTCCTGGGGAACAATACGGACTTTGCGACAGCAATGGGTGATTCCACCCAGTTTCAGACATCGACTGCAACATTCAACGGCTATCAGAATTATAAACTTTTCGCAGTTTCAATCGGTTATGGAGCAGGAGTTGTTATTCCCGATACAACCGACACTGCAGAACTTGAAGACAAACTTAAAGCAGACGGCGACATTAAAGCCGGAGCTGCTTCAGCAGTAACTCTAAATGCAGGTATTAATCTTGGACTTTTTGTCGACAATCTTTATGCAAACATATTGCTCGGTGGTTTTCCTGAAACCGAAGTGTATGACGGTCTCAGGATGAAGCAGCTTATACTGGGATTCGGACTTAATTACAGTGTAATTGATTCCGTAAGTCTTCTAGGAGGTTTTGCTAAATGGCGGGGTCTGTCCATAGGCTCAGGACTTTATTACATCAATTCCAAAAGTTCATATTCATTCGAAACAGGTGAGCAGACAACAAGCATCGGCAGTTTTGATGTAAAAGTAAATCCTCTTGTTAGCTTTGAATCTGACATTTCCATTTTCAAAATACCGGTCGAAGCTGTTACAAGTTTGCAGGCACTGTGGCTCTTGAATTTCGGATTCGGTGCCGGAGCTGATCTTTCCTTCGGAAAATCCAATTTTGACATTAATGCGAAATCGGATGTTTACGAAACTGCTACAAATACAAAAGTCGGCGAAGCTGAACTTGTTGGAGCAGGAACTGAAGCAAATCCGACACTGTTCAAGTTCAAACTTCTGGGAAGTATAGGATTCAATTTAGGTCCTGTTAAAATCGACTTCCCTGTGGTATATTACCCTGCTGACGGATTATTTATGGGTGTCACTACAGGATTCATATTTTAATGCAGTCTGACATTCAAAACAGAAAAACCATCCTGAAGGATGGTTTTTTTATCTATACCTGATTGCCGGCTATTTATTTACATTTTTCATTATTCTCTGAAGGTCACGGGTTGCATCTTTCTTCTTCAGATCCTGACGCTTGTCATAAAGGGCTTTCCCTCTTCCAAGACCGATCAGAAGCTTAACCAGTCCGTTCTTAAAATAAATTTTCAGCGGAATTACGGTATAACCTTTTTCATTGATTTTACCTGTAAGTTTTTTTATTTCCTTTTTATGCATCAGCAGTTTCCTCACTGCCTGGGGATCATGATTGTGAATATTTCCGAATTTATAGACGGAGATATTCATCTGATGAATGAATATCTCACCGTTACGTATTTTTGCATAAGCATCAGAAATATTTGTCTTGCCTTCCCGAAGTGATTTTACTTCAGTACCTTTTAAGACTATTCCCGCTTCAAAAGTCTCAAGAATTTCATATTCAAAACGTGCTTTTTTATTATTTGCTATATCTTTAAAATTATCCGGCATTATTTTCTCCGCATTTAGAAAATAATCACAGCCGCTTTTAGTCAACATATTTTTAACCCGTTTTTTTTAACAAAAAATGGGATTTCAGACGAAAATTGATAAGAAACATATTTCCGACATTATTTAAATTTTTGTTGTAATAAAAAAAATCCAAATTATTATTTGTTATTATTCGGAAAAAGGTGATCTATGAGTACTGAAATTGAAAATTTAATAATTAGAAAAGCAACTTTAGCTGATACGTTCACTCTTGTTGAGCACAGAAACAGATTCCTGGAAGAACTGTACAATTTCTGTTTTCAGGATCTAAAAATAATCGCCCATAACAATCAGAACTATTACAAGGAAAAACTGGCGGAGGGTAATTATATCGCTCTTCTTGCAGAATATAACGGAAATCCTGTAGCCAGCACAGGAATGATTTTAAAAGAATTTCCGCAAAAAGGTATTGAAAAAAAAAGAATTGTAGCAACCGTCGTTTCGGTATATACTCATCCCGAGTATAGAAAAAACGGCATCGCGGAGAAACTGATAAATGAAATGGTTGCGGAAGCCAGAAAATCAGGAATAAGTAAGCTTGAATTACTTGCAACTCCAAACGGTGAAACTGTCTACAAAAAAGCCGGATTCAAGGAGCCTGATGACAGGTATCTCGAACTATACTTGTAAAAACAACAGAAGGAGGATCATATGGCAAAGGCGGTAATCATCGGCATTTACATTGAAGACAGAATAAAAGAAGCGGGTGAAATCCAGAAAATTCTTACCGAATTCGGGTGCAGCATCAAGACCAGACTGGGACTGCATGAGGCCGGAAATACATGTTCTCCAAGCGGAATAATCCTTCTTGAACTTACCGGAGCCAAAGCTGAATGGGAAAAATTCGAGGTTAAACTGAAAGGCATCGCAGGAGTACAGATTCAGAAACTTGAGTTTGTCTGAAATCTCAGCAAAACAGTAATAGAAATCAGACAGCATTCCGGTCTGATTTCTCATTAACATAATTTATTTCACACTGTCCGGATTATCCCCGGAATAAAGAAAAGAACGTTCTGAAAGAAATATTAAAATCCCATTAAAAAAATGATGCACCATTATATAAATAATTAGCGGAAGTACTGATTCTGCTGGAAAATTTGAAACTGCAACCCATATGGCAAGACCCGTATTTTTATGACCAAGAGACAAAGCAGCTGATTTTCTCATTTCATTTTTTCTGAATACGACCAGTCCTGTCGAAAAGAAAAACAGTCCGGCTGAAAAAACGAAAATTGAAATATTTACAAGTTCAGAAGGGGATACGGACTTTATCTGTTTTGATGATGCGGTAACAGCCGCAAATACCATAAAAATGAAAACAGCGGGAACAATGTTTCCGGAGATTTTACTGAATTCTCTTCGCATTAATCCGGTCTTTTTAAAAACCGATGAAACAATCAGCGGGACAAGAATTATGAAAACAATCTGCCTGAAAATATCCGCAGGCTGAATGTCCAGTCCGGTTTTGCGGAAATATAAAAAAAGCATGAGTGGATATATTACTGGAGCGATAAGATTGGAAACAATTACATGTGACATTACCAGTCCTCTGTCAGCTCCTATCAGCATGGCCACAACCGGGGCTCCGATTGCGGCTGGTGTAACAGTAATAATAAATACCCCTGCTCTTAAGGAAGGGTCCATTCCTGCTGATAGAATGAAAACAGCCGCCGGAAAAATCACTATGTAAAAAAAAGGAAAAATAATCAGCTCTTTCCTGAGAAAATGTCTGAAAGAAAAATCGATCCGTAAAAAATTCAGAAAAAGCAGAATTGAAAGCAGATAAGGTATCATCATTTTTACATGCGGCACGGAGTCAAAGATTATTCCCGCTGCTATTGCGCAGTAAACTCCGCCAGAAATAATAATGCTCTTATTCTTCATCAGCGGTCAATTTATCCTCATATTTCGAAGGGCACTTCAGCAGAATGTTATCCGCCACAAAAAGATTTCTTTCAATACTGTACTTTCCGATAATCACAATCTTTTCACTATGCTTGAAATTGACCGGAAGATTTTTATCGTAAACTACAAAAATTCTGCCTCCATCGGCGTCGGTAACATAAAAAGAAGACAATTCAGGGACAAGCAGCGGTATACCTCCGGCAGGCTTTCCTATTATCTGTACCGTTTTAGAATTTTTTTTTGCATCGGAGATACTTACGTACGGGGAAATAGCGTCCATAGACATCAGAATAATTCCGCAGAAAACGGAAATGAATATTATTGCAAAAAGTAAATTTTTAAAATTCATTTTTCCTGGTCCGGAAAATATGATTTATTATTTCAAAATAAAGCCAGGAAAAATATAAAATTGAGAAAACAAGAACCTGTATCACACGTCCGCCGGACAATATGGAATTAATTCCATCGGAAACCAAATCAGGATGCAGCGACTCATATTGACGCGGAGCGATAAAAACAAAAAAAGGAACTGCAAATGATGAAAAAATAAGATAAACTGAAGAAATCATATCACGGCTGCGGTTGTTTTTTACCGACAACCGTATTGAAAAAAAAGCAACATAAATTAAAATTAAAACAGCTATTGAAGTCTGCCTGACATCCCAGTTCCAAAAGGAATTCCATGCCGATTTTGCCCATATAGCTCCGCTGACAGAAGCTGCAATCAGAAGGAACAGACCGGCTGCTGAAACAATTACAGCCTTTTCAGCAGAAACTGAATTCTTTGTTTTAATGTATCTCAATGAAAAAAAAAGTGATATCATGAAACTGATAACGGATGTCCATGCTGCAGGGACATGAAAAAAAAGAATTCGAATACTATTGCCGAGAATTCCGACGGGTCTTACATAAAAAAAACACAAATAAATTTCAGTAAAAAATAAAATCAGAAGCAGAACATAACGTAATCTGGTAAACATAATCAATCCTCTTTGATGATAAACGGACTTAATTTAAGCGCAACAATAAAATAAAAAACACCTAAAAGCAGAATCAGAAACAGGTTCTTTGTGAATACTTCCGAAAAGGAAAAAACATCAATCCGGAAAAATATAAGCAGCAGAGGAAAAATTACCGGAAGAGCTGAAATTGAAAATAAAAATCCGGTATTTGTTTTAGATGAAATCAGGGCGGAAAAAACGGTTGAAGCTGAAATTGAGATTGAAGAAATAATAATCAGCACAAAAGATCCGGATGCACTAACAAAAGTGAAGTTATTGAAGAAACAGCAGATCAAAAATATAACAGTTTCTGTGAACATTACCGCCATGACATTAAATATGAATTTGGCCGTAACAATTTCCTCACAACTGTAATACTGAAGACAGAATTTCATGTTATTTCGGTCAGTTTCATAACGGAAAATTTTATCAAGCCCGGAAAACACTGTAAAAAAAACTGTTATCCAGAAGATTAGACTGTAATCGGGCCTGAAACCGGATATTACCGGAATATATGAAGCTATGAAAACGGAAATTGCCGACAAAGAAATTATCTGAATAAATGTCCGGTTCCCGGCATATTCTACCGAAAATTCCTTTTTCAGAAGACAGCATATTTTCCTAACCAAGATTTAATTCCTCGCTGCAGAAGCCTGTTTCATTTTTATCATTAGATGCAGTTACTATGACACAATCAGATTTTTTTTCAATAAAATTTTCAAGTATCAGCCTGCCTTCTTCATCGAGAGAATTAAAAGGTTCGTCAAGAAGAAGAAACTGGACATCATCCGTGAAAGCCAGGCAGATTTTAGCTCTCTGCTTAAACCCCTCGGATAAATTCCCGAATTTTTCATTCTCATTAATATGGAATATTCTGTAATTATCGCATATGGATTTTAATTTACCGGCATTTCCGAATGAAACAAATTGTGCTGTCTGCCGCATATTCATTTCCTCATACGGATTAAAATATGGTGACACAATACCTGTTACAGATGAAGACCGCTTTTCATTTATTTCTGTTCCCGCATGGACATATTTAATTACACCTGCATCAGGAAGAAATTTAAGTGAAAGAATGTTAATTAAGGTGCTTTTCCCGCTGCCGTTCGGGCCGGTAACTGCACACGGTTTCTTCTGTTCGAAAGTAAAATGCAGATCGCTAAAAATCTTTATGGAATAAGATTTACTGATATTATCAATCTTAATATAATTCATAACTCGTAAATGTCTTAATTAAAAGAAAAAAGAATAAAATTACTATTACTGCAAAAGCCGCCCAGATTACTTTAATATAAAGTTTCCGGCTTACTGTTACCTCAAGTGTATCTGCTTTGTATTTTGTAAAGATATCAGGTTCAATATATATCTGAACTATTTTTTTATCAGTTGAAAATTTAATCAGCTTAACAGTCTGCCCGGTAAATGGATTTTCAGCCGTATTTTCAGTTATCTTTTCCCCTTCAAAACTCATGCTGACAGAAACCTTTTCGCTGTCATTCCCGTTACGGAAAAGCAGAACAGCTTCCACATCAAGCAGGGAATCTTTTTTACGGATTGTTAAATCGTCAAGTTTAACAAAATTTCCGTCTTTCCATTGAAGAAAATTCATTTTATCAACGGTGAAAACGGTGGCATTCTCCCTGGCCGAAACAATTCTTAACGGTTCAATATAAACATCTGAAAGATTTTCAGAAATTATCAGGGGAAACGTAACCGTTGAGTTATTCCAATTATAATAAGGCACAATTTTATGCTCACCGCCGGCTTTGAACATGATGTTTTCACTTTTTTCGTTATAGCCCGAAAATTCAACACTGCCGTTGCCGGCTTTAAATACCTGACCCGCAGACAGATCATACCTGAATGAGGAATCGGCATTCATCAGCATTGCAGAAGTGATAAAAAGCATAACGACAATATGTGAACATAATGCTATTTTATTTTCAGAACCCCTGTTATGGAATATAAGCTTATAAAACAGATACAGGAACATCATTAAAGAAAAAAATACAATCATATACTGATAAAGAGAAAGCATTGTGAAGTAGTAGGCAGTTGAAAGCGACAGAATTCCGCTCGCAATAAGTACAAACCGGTCTTCTGATCTGTTGTCATAATAATAATTAAAAACAGACATTATATATGCAGCTGCAAAAATTGATGCAGCTTTTGGAAAAAGATCCGGATCAACTGTAAAAGGTCTTCCCGCAAACGTAAACACAGCCGGAATAACTGTTGCTGAAAAAATAAATACCGCAAATATTCCAATTGATATGATTGCGTAGGATAAATGCGAAATAAAATCATAATCATCCTGAATTATGCTCGGTTTCTGTTTATTATATTTCGATGCCGTAAAAAGAACAGTTACAGTCAGAAAAAAAATGTAGACCAGAAACGGAACGGCAATACCGGTATTGCCGAAACTATGCACTGAATTCTGCAAAATCCCTGAGCGTGTGAGAAAAACTGCGATTATTACGGTAACATAAATAAATGCTGAAGTGAGATTATTATGTACTATCAGCTGCCGGTATCTTTTCTCAAGTATGCTTGAATGGACATAAACCAGAGAAAGCAGCCATGGAACCAGAGACGCGTTCTCAACCGGATCCCAGCCCCAGAAACCTCCCCAGCCGAGCGTATTATATGCCCATACTCCTCCCAATGCCAGTCCTGTCCCTAAAACAAGTAATACAAGTATTACAGGAATTTTCTGATCATGATCATAATAATACTCCTGGTTGACCATTCGTCTTATTGAAGAGGAAAAGCATATCAGCGCTAGAGAATAACCAAGAAAAGTGAGCGGGGGATGAACAGTCATCCAGAAATTATTCAAAACCGGATTAAGTCCCGGTCCATCGGATAAGGAAACTGCGGTTCCCGAAACAAAAGGATCGGAAAATATCAGAAGAATTGAAATCAGAAATATGAAATTAATATAATGAATTACTATTTCAAAAATTGAAACTTCATTTTCAATAGAAAAATAAAGTAATGATACGACTGAAATCATAACCAGCCATAAAAGAAGAGACCCCTGATGACCTGCCCATAATGCTGCAATTTTATAATATACAGGAAGATCCGCTGAAGAATGATTAAAAACGTATAAATTGGAAAAATCATCAAGAAGAAAGGACCTTAATAAAAAACCGAAAGCGGAAAACATTGAAATTACATGCAGTAAAAAAACAGAAATAAATATTTTTTTCATTCCGGTTATTTTATATACGATTAAGGCAACAGTAAAAAAAAGAACAGATAATATTATAAAAATATATCCCAAAATTTCCTCCGCTATGAGGCAACAATGCAATAGTATGCTTTTTTTTTCAATTAATATATCTTTTATAAGCAATTTTATCAATATATGAACAAACTCAAAAAATTTTTGAATAACTGCATACTATGAGATATTCTTTCAGATATGCGGAATTAGAATTTCAAATCAATAAATTAAGCCGGGAAGCCAAATGAATGAATCAATTCTTATTGTAGAAGACAATACAGATATTTTAAATTTTCTTTCAGAAGCGCTTGTATTGTCCGGATACAGGGTGTATTCAGCCTTTAACGGTATAGACGGATATGAAAAAGCCCTGGGGTTGAAACCGGATCTTGTATTAATGGATTATCAGCTTCCCGTGATGGATGGAACTACTTCCATGAAAAAAATCAAGGAATGCTGCCCTCAGATAAAAGTAGCCGTTATTACCGCATGCAGTGCGGTTTCAGACGAAAATATTTTTCTGAAACAGGGGTTTGACGGGTATCTTAAAAAACCCGTTTCACTTGCCGATTTTAATACATGGATCAGGAAACTTCTGACAGATTAATGAAATATACTCCTGAATGAAAACAAAATTTTATTTGAAAAATATGAATATAATGTTATACTCGCGTCAAATTACAAAAGGAGTGATTACATGACAGGTCTTGAGCATATAGATAAATTTATTGTACAGCAGCAGAAAGAATGGGGAGAAATTCTTACAGGTTTCGAAACGAAAAACAGATATAAAATATTTGATTCCGCTGGAAACGAACTTTTTTACGCTTTTGAGGACAAGGGCAACTGGTTAATCCGGCAGTTTCTTCAAAGCGCAAGACCTCTTACGATGCAGATTACTGACAAAGATAAAAATACTGTTCTTCAGATAAAAAAACCATTCAGATGGATTTTTCCGGAAGTTTCTATTCTTGATACTGAAAAAAAACTGATAGGAACAATCAAAAAGCGGTTCACTTTTTTCCGCAGACTGTACTCTGTTTTCGATTCATCCGGTCATGAAATCTTTCAGCTTTTCGGTCCGATATTAAAACCCTGGACTTTCCATATAATGGAAAACAGCCGTGAGGTCGGGAAAGTCACGAAAAAATGGAGCGGCGCGATGAAAGAGATATTTACAACGGCAGATAATTTCGGTGCGGAATTTCCGGTGGCATGGAGCAGTGAAAAAAAATATATTGCGCTCGGCGCGGTGTTTCTGATAGATCTTGTTCATTTTGAATACAAAGGCTGATTAAAAAGCGGAGAACAGTTTCTCCGCTTTTTATTTTTACGTTTTTTTATTTCCTTCGTCCGAAAATTCTTAAAAACAGAAGAAACAGATTAATAAAGTCAAGGTAAAGGGTCAATGCGCCGCTGACGGCTTCCTTTGTATCTTCATCAGTCCCCTCATTTCCGATTATGTTCATATTTTTAATTTTCTGCGTATCATAAGCGGTTAATCCGATAAAAATTAAAATTCCCGCATATGTAATAATCCAGTACATCATAGGATTCTTCATGAAAAAGTTGACAACCGAAGCAATTATAAGTCCTATCAGCGCCATGCCAAGAAGACCGCCTGCTTTTGTCAGATCTTTTTTTGTTGTATAGCCGATTATACTCATGACTGCAAAAGTACCGCCTGTTATGAAAAATGTCTGTGCTATCGAAGAAAATTCAAAAAACATAAATATCACGGAGAATGTAAGTCCGTTTAATACTGAATACAGAATAAAAATAAGAATCGCTGTTTTTGCCGACACCTTATTAATCCAGCCTGAAAGAATTCCTACCAGCAGCAGCTCTCCAATGAGAAGCCCGTAAAAGACATTTGATTTTATAATACTGTTCACAAGTTCCGGCTGAGAAGCAACATAAAACGCAACAAGTCCTGTCACCGCCAGCGCAAAACTCATCCATCCGTAAACTTTGGTAATAAATCTCTGCTGCTCGGCTTCTACTGCAGCCGGACTCATGGTTGTTGTATTAATCATAATTCCTCCGTATAAACTAATAATAACGGATAATAGGGTTATTCCGGAGATATTTTCAAGCAATTTATTATCAGTTAATTTATTGACAATAATTAAATTTTATCTTCAATTTTCCGAAACAGGGAGGATTACATGAAACTTAAAATTGCATTTTCAGTACTGATGCTCATGCTGCTTTCATCATGCTTCGGAATAAAGGAACTTGAAGGGCGTTTCTATCCTGAAGAAGGTTCATTTTCCATGGTGGAATATGTTGAATTTATGAAAGACGGCAGATGTGAAATTAAAAATAATCTTCTTAAAACCGTAAAATCAGGAAATTATGTAATCAAGGATGATGTAGCAATAATCAGTAAAACCGGACAGACTATAGTTTTTTCAATAATTTCCAAAAATGAAATTATAACTGAAAATTTAGGATGGAAAGGAACATATCTTAAAAAATGAGATTACAAATTAATTCTTGATTTCTGGGTAAATGTATTTATATTAAGATGTACAAAAAATACCCGGAGGAAATATGAAATTTCTAAAAAAACTGTTTCTGTTTTCAGCAGCCGTTCTGATTTCCGCTTCACTGCTTACCGCATTTCAGGCTGCTGCCCAGACAAATAATTCTTTTACACTGAAAGTCCTTCACACTAATGACACTCATCTTCGTCTTATGGAAGGAACATATGACGGAATGGGGTTTCCGAAACTTGCCGCAAAGATCAACGAACTCAGAAAAGGGAAAGACCCCGTACTTCTTCTTGATGCCGGAGATTTTGTTCACGGCATGCCGATTGGTACAATAAGCAAAGGTGAAAAAATTATCGGTCTTCTCGATCTCATGGGTTACGATGCGATAACCATAGGCAACCATGAATTTGATTACGGAAAAAATCAGCTTCTGAAACTTATAAAAAAAACGAAAGTTCCGTTCATTTCCGCAAACATTTATTCAGGCAAGAAACGATTTTCAAAACCTTATATCATAAAGGAAATTCAGGGCGTTAAAGTCGGCATATTCGGGCTTACAACACCGGAATCATATGTCAAAGCCCATCCAAAAAATGTAACAGGTTTAACGATTAAAGATCCTGCTGATGAAGCCAGAATAATGGTGTCAGAACTGCAAAGCAAAGGATGTTCCGTAATAATCGCGCTCGTACATCTTGGAATAGATGAATCTACTCCTGAAAACTGGCGGTCCACATATGTAGCTGAAAATGTTCCGGGTATTGACCTCATTGTCGACGGACACAGTCACAGCAGTCTTCCATCAGGTATGAAATCCGGCAGTACAATGATTGTTTCAGCAATGGAATATGATAAAGCTCTCGGCATCGTCGATCTTGATGTCAGTCAAGGAAAAGTCAGCAGCGTTAAAGCGTCATATTTCACAAAGGAAGATGCTGCAAAAGCACCTGAGGATTCAGCAGTTCTTGCGTTCATTAAGAATGTGGAAAACCAGAATAAAAAAATTACAGATGCTGTAATCGGAAAATCTGATATCGAACTGAATGGAGAAAAAAATAATGTCCGCGCCGGCGAAACAAATCTCGGTAATCTTATTACGAATTCGATATTATGGAAAACCGGTGCCGACTGCGTAATTACAAACGGAGGCGGAATACGGGCTTCAGTTGCAAAAGGAAAAATCACAAAAGGGAACATAATAACGGTCCTGCCTTTCGGGAATACGATTGTTGTAAAAGAAATTTCCGGCAAAGATATCCGTGAAGCTCTTGAATTTGGAGTTGCCGATTATCCGAATACTGCAGGAAAATTTCCTCATGTTGCGGGAATTACTTTCAAACTTGATGCAAAAGCTGCTGCCGGAAAACGCGTAGTTGATCTGATGATCGGAGGGAAACCGGCAGATGATAAAAAACTTTATAAACTCGCAACCAATGATTTCATGGCAGCCGGGGGTGACGGTTATGCAATGTTTAAACCGGCTAAAGAATATAAACTTTACGGCGGACTTGATGAAATACTTATTGAGTACATTGATTCAAACGGTACCGTTACTGAAAAAATTGCAAAAGTTGACGGTAGAATTACCGTAATTAACAAATAGTTTTCTGTGTTTTTTTACTTCGGAGAGTACACTATTTGTACTCTCCTTTTCATCCAATGCCTGCCGAACGCCTTATATAGTATACTGGATATAATTTTCACAATAAAGCACTTCAAAAAAAAATAATCCGTTTCACATTTACAGAAAAACGGATTATTAGAGTAAAATAGTTTTCGTAGAACAGAAGTTTATTCTTTCATTACAAGAATTCCCCAACCCTCAGTATTTCTATATGATTCGTTTGTCTGATCATTCCACTTTGCGACAGATTTTCTTATTCCATCACCTTCGGCATCATCATTAATCTGAAGTTCATATCCGATCTCTGTTCCAGGTGCCCCCTTAATAGACTGAAAAGCGAAAGCCGCTTCAATCAGATATCCTCCGGCAGTTTTAACCGTCCTGCTTTCTATCATCTCCGGCTGTGCATTTCCTCCACCTGCCGTGACACTGTTTTTGTAGTTAATTCTGAACTGGAAATCATCGGACTGATAACCTCCGGCTTTAGCGTTATTTTCATCAATAAAAAATTCGAAAGAGTCCTGCATATACGGTTCCGATGCTTTACTGCTAAGAAGTCTGTCCTTAACTTCAGCCAGAATATATAAACGGTTTTCATCCCACAATGTTCTTACAACGGCCATCGCTCCCCTGTATGGAGTAATAAAAATTGATGTTTCGGCAGAATCAGCTTTTTCCCAAATTTTATCGATTTTACCGTCAATCTTCGGTGTGCCTTTATGAGCTTCATATTCAGCAGCTTTTTTTTTCGGAAGATCCTGGTATTCAGGAAGTTTTGCCGGATTAGTAAGAGCATAGTAAACCCATTTCGGTTTAAAATCCGCAGTAAAAATGAGCGGCCAGTCATTGCGAATTACCGGATATGATGTCAGCCATGTGTGTCCGTCATGAAAGCCCCAGAAGGTAACACTTTTAATTGAATCATTATGCTTTTTAAAAATATCCATAATCTGCTTATACCGGTAAGCCTGATAAACAAGCTGCTGCTCAGAAGGCTGATCAAAGCTGCCGAATTCACTGTCATAAAATGACATATCAAGTTCTGTTATGTGAAGATCAAGTCCGAAAACTGACAGATTATTAATTGCCTGTTCAATCATTGCTGCAGACGGATTCGTCATCTTCACGTGCATCTGCAGGCCTATACCTGAGATTGGAATTCCCTTGTCGATAAGACTTTTTATAAGTTTGAAATATGCCTTATTTTTTTCAGGATCAAAAGTATCATATTCATTAATAAACAGTTTTACATCGGGATCGGCTTCATGTGCATATTCAAAAGCTTTTTCAATGTAATCAGGACCTATAAGTTTATAAAATTCAGTATGCCTTAACTGATCAGCAGTGGATGTATCAATAGCCTCATTAACGACATCCCATGCATATACTTTGCCTTTATATCTTTCCACTACTGTTTTAATGTGATTACGGAGACGCTTAAGCATTAGCTCTCGGCCTGCCGGGTTTCCGTTTTCATCCTCGAACATCCAGTCTGCCATCTGTGACGGATGATGCCAGACGAGACAATGACCTCTGACCTTGAGTTTATGCTTTTCCGCAAATGCGACCAGTTTATCCGCTTCATTAAAATTAAACTTTCCTTCCTTCGGCTGAAGCGAAAGCTGCTTCATGACATTTTCAGCCGTAATACTGTTAAAATGTCTGCTCAGCAGTTCACCTTCAGCACCTAACAGCTGTTCAGGCTCTACAGCAGCTCCGACAAGAAAATCTTTTTTAAAAGCCGAATGCAGAGGCTTCAGTTCATTTTTATTGCATGAAAAAGCAATCAGTGAGATGCATAACACAGCAAAAATTAAAAATATTTTTTTCATGTAACTTCCCTCTTCTTTTATTTCTTTTTTGTTAAAACTAAATATCCGAATTAAAATGAGTCAAGAGTAATTTTCTACAGTATTCAGACTGACAACAGACCGGACCACGAACCGGCATTAGAAATTCTTGTTGCAAAATAACCAATTATTTAAAAGATCAGAATCAGGTGAAAAGTAAATGAAAAGTATAGTTATACATGAAAACAGAAAAAAATCAGTAATGAACAGACATCCGTGGATCTATTCGGGCTCGATCAAATCCGCTGATAAAAATATTTCAGACGGTGAAATCATCAGGGCGGTTACAGTACAGGGTGAATTTCTCTGCTATGGATTTTACAACTCAAGAAGCAAGATCACGGTCAGAGCTTTCTGCTGGGAGGAAAAAACTATTCCTGATGAAAATTACCTTCAGCAGCTGGTCAAAAATTCCGTCGCCAAAAGAGCAAAAATTCTAACTGAGGAAACAGACTGCTGCAGACTCGTCTTCAGTGAATCCGACTTTCTTCCCGGAGTTATCGCGGACTTCTATAACGGCTTCATTTCAGCTTCATTCAATACCGCATCCGCTCAGTTATATAAAAAAATAATTCTGGATGCTCTTGTTTCCGAAACGGATTCGGAAGGATTCATTGAAAATACATCATCCGATTTTCTGAAAAAAGAAGGTATTTCTGAAATAAAAAATATTTCCGGAGGCTCCATACCTGATTTTATTCAGATCAGGGAGAACGGAATAATTTATGATGCAGATATAATTCAAGGCCAGAAAACCGGATTCTATGCGGATCAGAGAAGTAACCGCAGGATCGCCTCCGGTGAAGCTTCAGAGAAAACAGTTCTGGATGTGTTTTCATATAGCGGCGGGTTTACGCTGAATGCATTAAAAAACAATGCAATGCATGTTACTTCAATAGACTCATCTTCTCAGGCGCTTGACAGACTTAAAAGCTCCATGAGTCTAAACGGATTTTCAGTTCAAAGACAGACTTCCATTCAGGGTGATGCTTTTCAGACATTAAGAAATCTGCAGGCTGAGAACCGGAAGTATGATTTAATAATACTTGATCCGCCTAAACTCGCACCTTCTAGACATTCTCTGAATGACGCATTGAAAGCCTACAAGGAAATTAATCTTTCCGCAATGAGACTGGCTTCAGACAATGGAATAATTTTCATTTTCAGCTGTTCACAGGCTGTTAATATTGAAACATTAAAAGAGGTCGTAAGATGGGCCGCCGTTGATGCGGGCAGGGATGTATTTTTTCTGCGTTATCTTTCACAACCGGAGGATCATCCGGTTCTTGCAACTTTTCCCGAATCGGAATATCTGAAAGGTATAATGTATTCCGTAATCTAAAACAGCTGGAAATATAAAACCGGATGCCTTAATAAAAGACATCCGGTCAGAAATTAAATCAGCGGAAGTATTAAAGAAATTACGGCAAAAACATCAATGATATAAAGCATAACAGGTACTTCCCTGTATTTTCCGATAAAAACTTTTATCAGAGTATAAAAAAGAAATCCCCAGATTATTCCCTGAGTAATCGAATAAGTAAGAGGAATTAAAATCAGTGCAAGAAAAGCCGGGAAAACCTCTTCAAGATTATTCCAGTCAAGTTTGGAAAGCGGCTTCATCATGAAAGTCCCGATGATAACAAGAACCGGAGCAGTCGCAACCGCCGGAACAAAAGACAGTAACGGACTTAAAAACATAAACGGCAGAAAACATAATCCGGCAACAACAGCGGTTAATCCTGTTCTTCCGCCTTCTTCAACACCGGCGGCACTTTCAATAAATGTAGTTGCGGAAGACGTTCCGAAAAGACCGGACAATGCTGTACCGACAGCATCCACTTCAAGAGCACGGTCAACATTTATCGGCTGACCGTCATCATCAACCAGATTTGCAACCTGTGCCACTCCCAGAAAAGTTGATATTGAATCAAACATATCAGTAAAAAGAAGGGAAAATATCGGAGCAATCATAGATACACTCAGTGCTGACAGAATATCCATTTTCATAAAAACATCAAATGTCGGCATTGCAAAAACAGAATCCGGTGTTGTAACAATAGCTTTTTCAATCCAGCCTGCAGATACGCCTATTTTGGAAGCAATAATCGCAATTATTGATGTTACAATGATACTGTAAATCAGTGCACCTTTTATTTTTTTCATAACAAGAATCACAGTCAGTAAAAGACCGATCAGGAAAACAACCGTATGAACAGTTATTCCTCCGAAAGTAACGACAGTTGCAGGTGAATATATAATAAAACCTACTTCTTCAAGTCCGATTAAAGTCAGGAACAGACCTATACCTGCGGCTACCGAATATCTAAGACTTGCAGGAATAGCCTTAACTATCATGGTTCTGACTTTTGTAACTGACAGAACAATAAAAACCAGTCCTGAAATGAAAACAGCTCCTAATGCCGTCTCCCATGAAACTCCCATACCTTTAACGATTGTAAAAGTAAATAATGCGTTGATACCCATTCCCGGAGCTAAAGCAAACGGCAGATTTGCCCATAATCCCATTAAAATTGATGAAATCGAAGCAACCAGTACTGTTGCAAACAGAACACCGGAAAAAGACATTCCGCTGATACTTAAAATCTGAGGATTTACAATAATAATGTAAGCCATGGTCAAAAAAGTTGCAATTCCTGCGAGTATTTCCGTTTTTACAGTTGTTGCTCTCTCTGAAAGCTTGAAAAACTTATCCATTCTTATCTCCCTTTTTTAATATTTTTGTCTTTTTTTCCATTTATACAGAATAATTGCAATTTAAATTTAGTATTATTTTCCTTCCCAGGCTCATAATTAATAAGTCTGAAACAAAGATGTTGACGATTTACCATGCATTTTATATATTGTCAGTAGTTCTTTGAAAAGGGGATGTACCGGTTTCGACTGCATTGATAGGGCTTTAGCTGCACGTCGATTGTGCTGGCAAATCGTAAAATTGTCAGGCTAAATGTAATTGCAGATAACAATCTAGCATTAGCTGCCTAATAGCCGCTACGTCTTTAACACTTTCCCTCCCCCGGGGGTGTTCGAGGCGAAACTAATGGGGGATAGCTTTTTGATCTGATTCCGCTCAAAAAGTAAAACTTAAGGAAAATCGGCCCGTAGTAGGATGGCTTTTTCTCCGGCGAACGGCTTAAATTTAAACGAAAAAGACAAACGTGTAGACGCTACTGTTGTATGATGTAGGACGTGGGTTCGACTCCCACCATCTCCAGATAAGAAATCCTCTTAATATCCGATTTCTGAATTTTATATTTGCAAAAAACACCTATTTAACATATTATAATTTCAGAAATATGAAAAATCCGGTTAAAGATAAAAACATAAATGATTATGATCTTCACAGAACTGTAACAAACTACAAAAATTCAAAAATTGTAGCACTGATAATGCTGTTTGTTTCAGTAATCTTTTTAATACAGAACACCCTTTTCCCCGGAACATCGGATTCATTCCGCCAGCAGATGTATTCGAAAATTTACATCTTAACGGTAATAACATGCGCATTTTACATCATTCTCTCAAATCTCATAAACAAAAAACAGAATTTTGTTTTTCTGAAACACATAACAACATTATTTTTCTTCGGAACTCTAACAATCTTCATATTTCTGAATACAATTGATCTGACTCTGTCAAATGAGCTGCTTGCGTTTTCGTTAGGCCTGATATGTATTGCATATATCTACCGGATTAAGAATATTCTTTTAATTTCATATATTTTTTCCGTAACATTAATCATGTCTGTGATAATTCTGATAATTAAAAACATAAATACAGACAGCATCATTCTTGTATTCCAGACGGTAATATATGCCGCAACAGCTGCAATATTCGGCATACTCAATAACAGCAATCATAGAAAAATATATGATACGGAAATTGCATCTTTTAAAAAAGCAAAGAGCCTTGAAAAAACCCAGCGCAAAATGCAGAGAGACCTGTCACTTGCTGCACAGGTACAGCAGAAACTTCTGCCTGAAAGACCGCTGAATCTGAAAAATTTCGATATTGGATTATTTCACAAATCGGATACAGGAATTACGGGCGACTTCTATGATTTCTACATACAGGATAACATTCTGAAAGGAGTATCGCTCTTTGATGTTTCAGGTCACGGTATTGCCGCCGGATTACTGACTATGCTGGCCAAACCGCTGATTTACCGGAATGTGAAAGAAAATGAAAAACTTCCGCTGAATGAAGTCATGAAAAAAATTGATGCCGATCTGTCGGTTGAACTTCACGGCATGTTCCAGTACCTTACAGGCATTCTTCTGAGATTTGAGAATCAAAAAGTTCAGTATGTAAATGCAGCTCACATAGACATCATATTCTACTCTGCCAAAACAAGACAGCTGACAAAAATAATACCGGATGAATCGGAAGATGGAAATACAATTCTGGGAGTTGATTTCATCAAACTTGATTTTACCGAAATTAATTTTGAAATTGAAAAAGGGGATTTCATAATATATTTTACCGATGGACTGATTGATATTTCAGATCGGAAAAGAGAACATTATTCAATGCAGCGGCTTTTAAAATTTCTATCCGGAACTGATTTTTCAGGAAATGCCCAGAATGTCATAGATAAACTTATTGAAGACATCAGACAATTCAGCGGCAATACTGCACAGGAGGATGATATAACCGTAATAGCGGCAAAAAAATTATGAACACAGTTGCGGTTAAAAAGCCGCTCCGGCTCCAATACCAATTCCATTCCAGAGAAATCCCTGAAGATCAAAAGGGAATTTAATAACCTGCAGAGAACCATATTCATTTTCATACTTAACCGAAACCGATTTCAGATATGTATATGAACATCCTGTAGATATTTCAAAAACAAAGTTAGAGAATGTCTTCTTGTAACCCGCCCATGCTGAAAGCGACAAACCGCCAGAAGAAGCGCTTCCTCCGTGTCCCGAATCGTGTTCATAATTCAATGAAACATTCACATAATCAAGGAATGCTCCAAGGAACAGTCCGCTTTCGCTGTTTTCCATCGGGTACCATCTGATACCGGGACCGAGTGAAAAATATGTGAGCGTCCAGCTGTCTTTTTCTCCTATCAGATCAAGATCCCTTAACAGTCCGGAATCAATATCCCATCTGAGAAATCTGAAATCACAGCAGAAAGTAAACTGATCCTTCCAGAGATATTCACCTTCGGCGGAAATCATTCCTATAAAAAGCGGAAATGGATAAATTTTTACATCAAAATCGGTCTCAGCGCTATTCTGCGCAAATGCTTCCGCTGATAATAAAATTATGAATATAAATAACAGTAAATATTTTTTCATTTAACTCCTGCCGGAACAGGACAAATGAAAATAGAATGATAAAATTTAGTCAACACTAATATTTAACTGAGAAGATCATTTCATGGAATCGGAAAATACAATTACATAAAAAAAATTGACTTCATCTAAAATTAACGATAGAATTAAGAAAATAAGGATTCCGGAACTACTATGAAGAACTTTATAAAATTACTTTCCATACTGGCGGTTATTGTTTTTCTGTCGCTTTTTATAAATAAAAACAGATGGAATCTGCTTGAATCACCGTTTTCCTCAACTATTGCTCTTAACGACCCATCCTACTCCATTACAGACAGCGGAAATAATTTTTACACAATAGACAATTCACGCCGGCGGATACTGAAATTTTCTTCTGACGGAGTGCTGGAGTTCATAATAAACGGAGGGAGCCGCTCGAAAGGAAGATTTTTCTATGCGAATAATATTACGGTCGATGATGAAGGAAACCTGTATATTTTTAATGAAATAACCGATAACGGCGGTTTCTATGTAATCAGAGAGGAGATCCTGAAGTATAATCCCCGGGGAAGGTTTCTCAATATATTCCACGCAAGAGATTATGCAGAAAAAACATCTACGCTTGTTCAGCGCGGAAGATTCAAGAAATTAAAATTCAAAGACGGTAAAATTACATGGTTTGAAATAAATGAAAACACGATTAATTACTATGAGCGGTCTGCAGCAGCGGCAGAAGCTGAATCCCTGACTGAAAAAAAAGTCAGCTATACCGAAGCTGATATTTTTTTATCATACATAGTTGAGAAAAATCCTGAAACATGGATAGCCGTGACAAAGAAAGGAGCCATTGAAAAAATAAATCCTGATTTAAAAACAATTGAAGTGCTTTATCAGGCATCCGGGAACGATGTCAGTGCACTTTCCGTGCCATGGAATGTTGATGCTGACACCACAGGAAAAATTTATTTCTCAGATATCGGCGATAAATCAATAAAACTGCTTTCTGAAGGAAATAAAACAGTTCTTTCAGACTCAATACTTGCAGAATCCGGAAATGAATTCGAGGGAATGACATATTACACACTAAGTATTATTCAAAATGTCATTTCAACCTGTAATGATTATGCAGCCATCAGTCTCAATACTGACAGCGGTAAATTTAAAGCAGTATCTGAAATACAGTTACCGCTTTATTTCATGATCATGAAAATAATGACTTTCATAAGCATAATTTTAATCATCATTTTCTTCATAATATTTATGCTGTTCATTTACAGAAAGATATTCAAAAACCATCTTCCGGCCGTTATCTTCAATGTAATTTTAATTTCAATCATTATAAGTATTACAACATTTCTGATTTCAAGCATTCTCTTTAAAAATTTTTCCGAACGTTATATAAATACAGTAACAGACAAAACCTCCCAGATGGTACAGCTTTTTGCAGGAAGTACAAATGCCGGACTTTTTGAAGGAATCAATTCTCAGTCTGATTTCATGAATGACAATTACCGTAAGATAAGAACGGCAATGCACGAAGCGCTTAACAACAATAAGGACTCATGGAATGACAGATATTACTTCGTACTGTACAGGGTATTCAATGATTCACTTTACGGAATGATGTATCTTAATGACGGAATTACGCCCTTTCACCCATTTTCATACTTTGACGATATGGAAGGCGCTTACCGGAAAGCCTATGCCGGCAGCATAACCGCTGAAACAGACAGCGATACATGGGGAACATGGATTTATTCGGTGGGTCCCGTGTACAATTCAGAAGGGAAAGTAGTTGCATTGCTTGAAGTCGGAACAGATCTATACAGCTATAATGTTGAAAACACCCGACTATTTAAAAACCTGATTATTGAAGTCTTGACATTAATCATCGTGCTTCTTTTTATCATCGTCGAACTCATTTTTTTCAATGATCTTATTCATAAAAAAAATTCAAACGACCGCAGACGTTCCGGTTATGCGGAAAGTTACATTTTACGTCCGATTAACTTTCTATTTACCCTGGGTATTTCGATGTCAGTGGCTTTTGTACCTGTAATGATGAAAAATCAGTTCATGGCGGAAGAAGTCTATAAACCGCTCTTAAACCTTTCAAAAGAAATGGTTATCGCAATTCCAATCTCACTGGAAATGCTTTTTTTCGTAACGGGAATTCTGATTGCGGGAGAACTCTCACATAGAGGAAAGTGGAAGATAATTCTCTTTCCGGGAGCACTGATTGCAGCAGCCGGACTGCTGCTGAGCGGTATCAGCTCCAACATGTATATGTTTTTTGCAGCAAGAAGCATTACTGGTCTCGGAAGCGGACTTGTTCTCATTGGACTCCGGACTGTAATATCTACGGAAAAGGATGACCTGAACAAGTCACAGGCATATTCTCATTTTTATTCCGGCGCAATGGCAGGGCTAAATGTCGGTGTTTTTTTCGGTGCATATCTTGCGGATCAAATAGGCTTCAGCAGCGTGTTTTATATCGCATTTTTTGTCATAGTCATATCGGTAATTATAATGAAATTGTTTCTGGGTGGAATCAGACCTGCAGCACCTGCAGCACCTGCTGCAGGGAAAGTAAAATATTCTTTCTACAAATTTCTCATTCACCCTAAAATCATATTTTATTTCATAATGATAATTATTCCTACATATACAGCCGGAATGTTTCTGATATACTATTTTCCGATGTTTGCGGATTCAGCCGGAATCTCAGTCGCGGATATAGGTAAATTTTTTATTCTTAACGGCATTTTCATTATCTATCTAGGTCCGTTTCTCAGTAAATATATCATAAAATTCGCAGGTGTCCGAAAATCGGTAATTTTCGGTTCATTCGGATGGGCAGTTTCACTTGCCGTATTTGCCGCAACAGGCAGCATATACGGAGCGGTTTCAGCAATCATACTGATGGGAATCACCGAGGGATTCTGCGTTACAGCTCAAAATGACTTTTATCTTGGACTCGATATTGTGAAAAAAACCGGAGAGGAAAAATCAATAGCGTACTTTGAAGTTGCAGCAAAGTTCTCAGAAATAATCGCTCCTCTGATTTTCGGATCTTTACTGTATTTCGGTCAGCGGAAAGGTATTATGTATATTTCAGGAGGAATAGTACTTCTCACAGTTGTCTATATCCTCTATGCAACAACAGGATCAAAAAGAAAATCTGCAGGAAAATATGAATGAATAAAAAAATTTTTACCATAAGCATGCTTCTTGTTTCAGGAATATTATTAATTCTGACAGTAATATTCAACAGCAGCTATATATTTTCAAATCCGTTCAGCAGCCGGCTTATCACCGAATATCCGTCTTTTTCATCAGGCAATGCCGGCACGTTGTATGTTATCGACCAGTCCTTAAGACGGATAATACGCTCTGATTTAAACGGTAAAATAAAATATGTAATAATGGGCGGCAGCCGTGATGAACAGTCTTTTTATAATGCAACTGAACTTGCCGCAGACAAAAATGAAAATATTTATGTAATTAATAAAGAGCTTGATTCTGACGGATTTTACATGATCAAGGAAAGTATCATTCAGTACAATTCCGATGCCGAACCTTTAAAGACGATATTCACCAAAAAATATGATTCCGATTATAAAATATCACAGCTTGTTCAGCGCGGACAGCTTTCAGGCATACAGTACCGTGATAATTCAATCTCATGGTTTGATATTGCGCCCGATGGAATATTCAGGTACATCTTTGACATATCTGCAGATACGGTAAATTCGGAAAAAATAGCAGACTATAAAGATGCTAACATATTTGTTTCATCCGTAATATGCTATGAGAATGACAGATATGCCTACGTAACCAAACAGGGTGAAATTTTTTCTCTGGAAAAAGGTCAAAGTGTGAAAATTTACTCAGCAGCCGGATTAAATTCAACTCCATGGAAGATAAAAAGCGACAGGAATTCAAACATTTATTTTTCAGATCTGTATGACGGAAGCATAAAAAAAATTGATTCTGACGGCAGTATAAAGACGGTGTTTTCTTCCGCCATACTGGAAGGATTAAACTTTAAAACCGCAAATAACATCTTCTATTCATTTTTTATAACTGAGGATAATTCAATAATTGTACCTGACGAATCACAGATCATTATGTTAAACGGAAATAACGCCTCTGTGAAATCTTTTTTATCATTTAAAATTCCCGATACTGAAATAATTTTAAAACTGATTAAACAGTTTATTTTTGCATTTCTCGCCTTATCATTCGTCATACTGCTTTTATATTATTATATCAGAATTATGAATAAAAAATTGTCCCTGATAATAAAGCAGATAGTAATATTTGTGCCAATTACGGTATTTGCCCTGCTTTTTACTTCGAAAATGATTTTTGACAACATGTCCGACCGTTACCAGAATGAAATAACCGAAAGGCTGTCACTTATGGTTCAGATAATTCCGCAGTCATTAGACGGTGATCTCTTCAAGGAAATCCGTACTTCCGAAGATTTTATGAACGATTCATATCAGACCATCAGGAAAAATCTTCATGAGGCTTTGAATGACAACAGGGACAGCTGGAACCTCGGTTATTATTTTGCACTGCATCATGTGGTAAACGGCAGGATATATTCTCTGATGTGGCTGAACGATGACATTACTCCATTCCATCCGTTTTCATATTTAAACGACCCGGAAGGTATCTATGTGCAGGCACTGACAGGGGAAATCATGACTGAAAAGGCAATTGATGCCTGGGGCCTGTGGATGGATGCGGTTGGTCCCATTTATGATTCCCAGGGAAATGTAACAGCATTACTTGAAATCGGTAAAGATTATACAAATTATGCACAGGAAAATGAACGCCTTTTTTTACGTCTATTACTGAATGTATGCATTATAAGTCTTCTGTTTATTATCATATTTACCGCCGTAACCTTCATAATGCTGACAAAAATCAGAAGTCTTCGAAACGGTGCAAAACTAATAGCTGCAGGAAACTGGGATATCAGAATAAAGCCGCACAGCAACGATGAAGTAACCGAACTTACCGAATCATTCAATGAGATGGCTCAATCCATCAGTACTTATGTCACGGAAATAATTGATCTTAATAAAGCCTACTACAGATTTGTTCCCGAACAGTTTCTCAAGTTTCTGAATAAACAAAGCGTAAAGGAAGTCATGCTTGGGGATCAGATGCAGCTTGAAATGTCAATCATGTTTACAGATATAAGGAATTTTACTGAGATGTCTGAAAAAATGACTCCTAAGGAAAATTTCGATTTTCTTAATCATTATCTCGGTCTTGTCGGACCGGTTGTAAGGGACAATGAAGGATTTGTTGATAAATATATCGGCGATGCAATAATGGCACTGTTTCCGGTAAGAGCTGATGATGCAGTGGAAACAGCCATAGGTATTTCAGCTAAAGTTCATGATTTCAATATTGAACGTGAAAATACGGGAAAAGATCCGATTTCAATAGGATTCGGCATTCATACAGGTCTTCTTACTCTGGGTATACTCGGAGAAACGGAACGTGTTGATTCAACTGTAATTTCGGATAATGTAAATCTTGCGTCCCGTCTTGAAGGACTTACAAAGAAATTCGGAGCTTCAATAATTATAAGCGAGGTAACTCTTAAACTTCTGGAATTTCCGGATTCTTATCAGACCAGATACCTTGGCAAAATTCAGGTAAAAGGCAAAGGTGAAGCTGTTAACATATATGAAATTCTTAATGGACTTGGGGAAAAAGAAAAACGTATAAAGACGGAAACAACCGCCTATCTTGAAACAGCTATTGACCTTCTGATGAAACTTGAGATTACTAAAGCCAAAAAAAATCTGATAACAGCATATAAGATGGATAAAACCGATAAAGCGATAGTATTCTACTATAAATTGTGCCTGTCAATGGAGAAATATCCTGACAGATATACGGCCGGTTCAATATTAATGACGGAAAAATAAATGGAAAACCTGAAAGAGAATCAAAACAAGCCGCTGTCGGATCTTGAGATAATACTGCTTGAAAAAATATTAATACCTAAAAAACAGAAAAAAAATTCACTCAGAATTATTATTTATCTCGGAAATTCCAGACCAAGAGGGCGTTTTGATTTCGGTGCTGAACTGCTGAAAAAAATAGACCGGGAAGGACATTATATTGCAGGAATTATTGTAGAAAAAAATGATCCTGTAATAGTTTATCCTTCACTTAAAGCAAAAAAAATTCTGTTACTACCTGAAGTGCTGACAGGATCAACAGTATCCATTAAAGATAAAATGAGCAGACCCGAGTTTAAAACACAATTTGATGATTTTTTAAAAAAACTACAATCATGCGCCGCAGATGTAGGAATAGTTTTTTACGGTTTCTGGATTCCGCCTGAAATTTATACTATTCCCAGATACGGATTTTTAAATTACCATCCGGGGCCACTGCCATTTCTTCGCGGAATGGAACCTGACACCTTTGCGGTTATCGAGGGATGGAAAAAAATCTGGGGCACACTGCATAAGGTTGAATCGGCATTTGATACCGGGAATATAATTACAAAATCAAAAATAATAAAAATCAGAAAGTACGATACGCCCCTTTCCATATTGAAAAAACTTACGGAAGCCGGAATCGAATCAATAACAGGAACACTGAAATATCTGCACAAGCATAAATGCTTTAGAAATATCGTATTACAGGATAAAGGTTCTCATGCGACACTAAAGATGGCTTATGAAAAATCATTTATTAACTGGGATAATGACAGCAATATAAATTTAGACAGAAAATTGCGGGCCTTCTGCGGACAGAACATAAACATACGGCTGAAAGCTCCCTTTAACAATAATTACTACATAGTATATGATATTGAATTATTTAAAGGAAATTTTCCCGGTACTCCCGGTATAATAATAGGATATTATACAGGAAAATCAAAATTTCTTCTCCAGCCGATTGTCAGGACTATTGATGGTGCAGCCGTATTATTTACCGGTAACCAGATTTCAGGTGACAGTTTTCCTGAAGAAGGTGATTATGCGGATCTGATTATTCCTCCGCGGAAAAGGAAAAAAGAAACCAAAAAATCACTTGTAAAAAAAAGTATTGCTGTTTTCTCTAAATACTTAAATTAAATATTCAGGAAAACAGATGAACCGGTTCAAAACTTTTCTAAAAAGCAACACAGGATATATCATACTTTTTGCATTTATATTCCTATCCGATATTTTAACCAAATTATCCGCCTTTCTTCTTATGGATTTTGAAACAGATTATTATCTTACTGAAAATATTATATTACATACAGTATTAAACAACAGTGAATCGGAAAGGATATTAAATTTATTTTTATCCGAAGGTGAAAATTTATTAACATATACATTTTTCACAAGTTCCATCGCAATATTAATTTCTATAATACTCTTTACTCTTAATTATTTCAAAGTAAAGAAATGGATTAAATTTCTTACTATCATATCTTTTTATTTCATACTTTCCTTAATTGCTGATTTCATACCGCTTAATTCCGAAATAAAAATATCTTACCATTTCAGTTTATGGTTCAGCATATTAAGTATAATTTTCATGTATGCATCCGTATTGGGAGCATCTGATCTTAAAATAAATAAATATATTCTGATTGCAATAATTGCGGCCGGTTCAGGAAATCTGATAAGTCACTTTTATCCTCCGTATTATGTAATTGATTTCATATATATTCCGGCGGCATTCCCGGGAATTTTCAACCTGGCGGATTTTTATTACTTTTGTTTTCTATCGGTATTTATAATTCTTAATTCAGTCATTTTGTCATTTAAAATCATGAAAATTATTTATAAACAATTAGGAAATCAGTTTATGAAAAAAACTCCTGAAGCTGTTATTTTTGATATGGATGGAGTTCTGATTGACAGTGAACCTCTGCATTATGAAGCCGAAACGTCAATTTTCAAGATAATTGGGGCTGATTTTACTGAGGAGGAAAGACATTCTTTTATTGGAACTTCAATCCGGAGCATGTATGGAGATATAATTAAGAGATTTAATCTAAAACAGACTGTTGAAGAATTAATTAATCAGGATAAAAAAATTCGTCTGGAATTTTTTTCAGCAATACAGGAACTGAAACCGATTGAAGGAGTTGAAAATCTGCTGGTTCTTTTAAAGAAAGAAAAAATTAAAACAGCAATAGCTTCATCATCATCTGAAGAAATAATAAATCTCATAATTGAAAAACTCGGTTTTGCAGATTATTTTGATGTAATTGTCAGCGGAGACAGCGTACTTCATGCAAAACCGGAACCTGATATTTTCCTTAAAACCGTTGAATTGCTGAACACCGATACAACCAAATGTATAATTATTGAAGATTCAAAAAACGGTGTTATTGCGGCAAAAAAATCAGGTATAAAAGTAATCGCTTATAAAAATATTAATTCCGGAATACAGGATCTCTCATCAGCGGATATTATCGTCAATTCAATAAATGAAATAAATCCGGGAATGATAAGTTCGCTGCTGAAACATAAATCATCATTGTCCGGAAAAAAAAGCAGCATAAAAATCTTGACCTGAAATCATATACTCTTTAACAATGAATTCATAAATATTTTGGAGAACAAAATGGATGAATTGAAAGAAAAAGCATTAAAATACCATCAGGAACCTAAACCGGGAAAAATTGAAGTAATATCATCAAAGCCCTGTAAAACTGCAGAGGATCTTTCACTTGCATACACTCCCGGAGTAGCAAAGCCTGTACTTGAAATTGCGGCTGAACCGGAAAATGCATACAAATATACATCAAAAGGAAATTTAGTAGCAGTTGTTTCCAACGGAACGGCTATTTTAGGACTGGGAGATAAAGGTCCGCTTGCATCAAAGCCCGTAATGGAAGGAAAAGGAATTCTATTTAAGCAGTTTGCAGATATAGATGTTTTTGATATTGAACTGGATACCAAAGATCCTGATAAAATTATAGAAATTGTCAAAATCATGGAACCTACTTTCGGAGGAATAAATCTGGAAGATATAAAAGGACCGGAATGTTTTCACATTGAAAAAAAACTGAAAGAAATCTGCAATATTCCTGTATTTCATGATGATCAGCATGGAACTGCAATTATTTCAGCCGCAGGACTTCTGAATGCTCTTAAAATTACCGGAAAGAAAATTGAAGAAATCAAAATGGTTGTTAATGGAGCAGGTGCCGCCGGAATTGCATGTTCAAGATTATTTCTTACAATGGGAGTAAATAAAAGCAACATTCTTCTTTGCGATAGCAAAGGAGTAATTTATGAAGGACGGGACGCAGGAATGACTCCTGAAAAAGAGGAATTCGCATGCAGAACTGAATGCAGAACCCTTTCCGATGCAATGAAGAATGCAGATGTTTTCGTAGGTGTATCAGTAAAAGACTGTGTTTCTTCTGAAATGCTTAAATCAATGGCAAAAGATCCGATCGTATTTGCAATGGCAAATCCTGACCCTGAAATAACCTACCCTGAAGCGATTGCCGCAAGAAATGATGTAATTATGGCGACCGGCCGCAGTGACTATCCTAACCAGATAAATAATGTATTGGGATTCCCTTTCATATTCAGGGGTGCTCTGGATGTACGCGCCGGTTCAATTACAGAAAAAATGAAAATTGCAGCTGCTGAAGCTCTCGCGGAACTGGCAAGAGAGGAAGTACCTGAAGAAGTAAGTAAAGCCTATAACGGTAAAAAATTTACATTCGGAAGGGAATATATTGTACCAAAACCGTTTGACAGGCGGGTGATTGAATGGGTTGCTCCTGCAGTTGCAAAAGCTGCATGCGATGAAGGCATAGCGAAATATCCGATTTCGGACTGGGATGCCTATCGTGAACAATTGAAAACAAGAATTAAAAGATAGTATCAAAAAAGCAGGATTTATCCTGCTTTTTTTTTGTCTTCTCCGGTTACCATCCAGAAATTATTCAATTTTTCAATTCTACTATTAGCCAGTTGTGTATAACTATCTACAAAATTCTGGCGGTTTGATTTTTCAGTTTTATATAAATATTTTTTATATAATTTGCTGAAAAACAATAAAAACCCGGCTAAAAACAAAAGACTGATACTGCTTTTATATTTAACCCTCATTTGCTCAAATCTGTCTTTTTCAAGACGTGTTAACCTGAAATGGAAAACTTTAAATCCTTCTTCCGGTTCATGCCGCTGATATTTTATTAGTGATGCAAGAGTCGGTGTATAGTTATACACATGATCAAGATTTAAAAGAAGTTTTTTTACAATAAATGACTTAGATAAACCGGAAATCTCGGAAAATCTGGAGATTTGCAATAAAACCTGATAATCCATAAAGAGAGTAGTCTGCATAGAATTTATTCCTGTTATAAAAAATGCCTTTCATTTATATAACGAAAATAAATAAATATTTTTAAAAAAATTTTAAAAAAAGTAATAAGAAATCAACGCCACACAAATACCGAGAATTGCTCCAAGCCAAACCTGCCCATGAGTATGACCGAGAAGTGTTTTCAGTTTAATATGCTGAATCCCCTCTTTCATAGCTTCATGAAGATTTTCCATAATATGATTTAAAACCTGAGCATGTTCTCCTGCAGCATATCTTATGCCAGTTGCATCATACATGATGATTGAAGCAAAAACAAATGATATTGCAAATTCCGTACTGGCAAATCCATGCTTAATGCCCAATGATGTGAAAAGAGCACAAACCCCGGCTGTATGTGAGGACGGCATTCCGCCGGTTCCCATTACCCTGTCCCATGGTATTTTTTTGTTTATAATAACGCCGGGAATAATTTTGATCATTTGTGCGATGAAAAATGCCATTACTGAAGTTAATAGGGGCTTATTATAAAAAATATCCAGAATCTTCATTAAAATTTCCTTAAAATAAAATATGATCTATAAACTTTTCATTAAAATCTGTCTGAGTGTCTAAATATTCAATCTTAACATTTTCTTTCAAGAGAATTATTTTTTTTCTGAATTTTTCATCAATTAAAGACAGTTTTGCAGATTCAAGTGATGTATTTCCCGCAAATATCACATTATCACACAAATTATCCGGCAAAAAACCTGTTTTAACAAAATTTTTCATATTCAAGTTTTTTCCCAATGTTCCGGCCAGTACTACACATTCTGGTTTTTCCGGATATACATAATACTTTCTTAACAGAATTTCCACCGCTGCTCCTACCGCCGCCTTTGCAAGCTGGAAATTTCTGATATCCGTCTGTGTAATACATACCTCATCATTCAATTTCAGACATTTTTCATTTGAATAATAAGCAGCCTCAAAATATTCATCACCTTTTACTATCTCACCATTTGAATTTATCAGTTCATTTTCAATAAAATATGATATCACATCTATAAGACATGTACCGGTTATTCCGAAAAATTTCTCACTTTTTTCAACCATGTATGATCCGGTTTTTGAATCAAAATGATATGCTGCTCCTCTGGTAAACATAGTTCCAAACGTAATATTCATCCCTTCAAGTGCAGGACCCATTGCACAGGAGGTCGCCATAATTTCATCATTTTTTTTTATAAATAATTCACCGTTTGTTCCTAAATCCATATACAGCATGTTACGGTACTTAAATTTTTCCATAACATAAGCCGCACCGCCCAGAAAATCACCGCCCAGAAAAGCTGATAATACCGGATTAAACTTAACATCAAAATCCATGAACCTGATGTTCTCATTTATAAAGTCATGTTTAACTGAATAGGGATATACTCCCAGATCTGATGTATTCCTTAAAGAAGCAATGTACTGCATGGCGGTATTCCCTGAGACATATATTCTTCCGGAAAAAGTTCTTTTTTCAGTACAGAATAATTTCAAAATTGATTTGATTTCCATGAAAATAAGTGACTGCATCTCTCCAAGCTGTGACTGGTTTCCGCCTGCAGAAATACGGGATATGACATCATTTCCGAATTTAAGCTGCGGATTGTTAAATGGAAGAAAATCATAACAGCGACTGGTATCAGTATTTACAAAAGATATTTCAACAGATGTCGTTCCTATATCCGCAGCTATAGAATAATTTCCATCAGGAATATAATCAAACGACATCTCAGCCGGATGTTCCACATCGAGATAAATTACTGCATTTCCTGTAATTTTTGTCTGACATGCAAGCCTGTATCCCGGTTCAGATATACCGTATTCTTTATCGGAAAGAGATGACAATTCTCCGCTTATCTTTACCATGCACTTCATACATATTCCTTTTCCTGCGCATGGATGAGGAATATAATATGAAATATCATGCAGAAATTCAGAAACTGAAATTTCATTTTCATATTCATATTTCATCTTTCCGGGTAATACGGTAATATTTATCATCAGCTCACCTTCATATCCGATTACTATATTAGATACCGTCTTATTTCACAATAATTTTTTTGTTGATTTATATGTGACATAAAATATTATTTGAACACTTATATCAATCAGGAATTATAATGAACAGTGTATCAATAATCTCTTATCCTTCAGCAAAAAAAAATCTTCTGCTGTCAATGGCGGACACCCAGTCACGTTACATGCTTCCTTTTGCGGGAAAATACCGCACAGTCGATTTTACTCTGCGCAACATATCCCGGATTAAACCGGAAAAAATATTATTTTTCAGTTATCACTCAGACGATTTAAACAGTTATCTTCAAAACCACCCTCAGGTAATGAAACTTCCGGAAAACACAGTTTCATGCATTTATGATGAAGCCTTTTCTCTTCAGTTTTTAAATGAAACTTTTTCTCAAACGGAAACAAAACATTTTATATTTATAAACGGAGATATTCCGGCAATAGCAGATATCGATAAGCTTTACGATGAATACAAATCTAAGAAATCAGATTCCATATTATTCCAGCTGAAAATAAACGGTCGGCAGTCAATGCTTCATACTGTACTTATTACAAACCGGAAAACGGTACTTAATGTTCTCAAAAAAACTTCCAGGGAAAACAATTCCTCCCCGAATACTTTTGAAATGCTCCAGAATATGATCATACTTAAAAAAACGACAAATTCCTCCTTTAACGGAACATTCTGGAACATAAATACAATACCTGAATTTTATCATACCAACTTCCTGTTATGCAGAAAAAACGAATATAATTCTTTAATTTTCAATGATACAAACCTTATCAGCGGTTTTAACCCTGAAAACCCTGCACACATTGGTCGCAATTCATCGGTATCAAACTCGTTCATATCAGACGGATGCATCATAAACGGTAAAGTGGAAGATTCCATAATTTTTCCCGGAGTTGTCGTAGCTGAAAAAACCATAATTCGAAACTGTATTCTGCTTCCGTTCGTTGCTGTTAATAGTTACTGCTACATTGAAAATACCGTGATTGACGAGTTTTCAGATTTTAATAAAACAAACATCCTTTTCAACATCGGAGAAAGATGCAGAATCGGCCGTGATTTAATGAATCTGAAAAATATGCAGTTCCCGAAATCAGTTTACAAAGGACTTACCCTTATCGGGAAAAACTGCATACTGCCGGGTAATCAGGAAATCGGCGGGGGATGCTACATTTCGTCTGGAATAGATCCGGAATATTTTCTTAAGTACAGAACAATTCAAAACGGACAGGCGGTCATTTAAATCGCTATGAAAAATTTTCTTTTTACAGCTGCATTTCTGATAATCATTTTCTCGGTAAATGCGCTTACAGCCTCTGAAATTGCCGTTCTACCATATAAAATCAACAATCCAGGTATGAATTTTTCTGTTGATGCGGGAATTGATTATGCCAAACTTATCGGCATTGGTGCTGCAGTTCAGAAAGGAGTCAGTTTATATCCGGCATTTCAGCTGAAAAAAGATCTCCGCAGTTTCGGAATAGATCCGTCAGTTGCAATTACAGAAGACAACATCAGTCTACTTTCCAAATCACGAATGATAGATTTTGTCATTACAGGTTCCATTTTAAAAACCGGTGAAGGTTACATTTCAAAGAGTATTCTATATTCATCGTCCTCAGGCAAAATAATAAATAACTCAACTGTAAAAGCGGATACACTGGAAAATCTCGCAGAAAAGGAAATCAGTTCATTATTTCTTTTTCTGCCGGATTTGAATATCAAATCAGAATCCGGACAGATTTCAGAAACTCTGATTATTGCCGATACATCAATATTAACTTCATTCGAACTGAATGATATCAGGAAAAAAATTCCGGAAATATATACTTCAATCAAATCAATAAGTCCCGATAGCCGGATATATTTTACAAACTATCCGTCATCAAATACCGGAATAAAACAGATTAAAAGTTATTCGGAGCTTGAATCAGTTTCAGCCCGTCTTATTAACAGCGGTAAAAATACAAATTTGTCTTATGAAGATATTTTAAGTAAAGGTATTTCCGGAATTCAATGGGAAAAAAACAGCAATAGAAATATCATATTTATAACAAATTCTCAAATACAGAAAAGTTCTGTTATATTTCAACTTTCTTCAAAAGCTCAGAATAAAAAAATAAAAATTTCCCACATTCTTCTTTCGAAAACGGACAAGAGCAGTTCAATTATTTACAATGACATTTCCGTAAAAACAGGAGGATTCATTAAAGATGTTACTTATCATCAGCGTCTTGTCGATGGTCAGGGAAATGATTATCACTTGTTTTATGAAAGGGAACGTCTGTTTATTTCTGAAATCAATCCTTCAGAATGGAAAAACGGAATTTTTAAATATTCAGGCAGCCGAGATACTCATGTAAAAACAGCTTCCTATCTGGATGAAATAGATATAGCACAAAGAAACAAGTCACTCAATGCCTTTTCTCTGGACAAATTTTACCGACAGTATGGTGAAAGAACCGTTGTAAGTTCAGATAAAGCTGAATCAAATTTTGAAACTATTTTAAATAATTTTACTGTGAAATTTCTTAAACTTGAAAGCGGCAGTGCACCTGCAAAGGTATTATTATCCCAGTTCAACACATCTGTCTGGGTTAATATTTATGATAAAAACGATATCCCATTTTTCCAGAATGCATTAAATTCGGGATCGTTAGTACTGACAGGACTTACAATTTTTCCCGACAGCAATTCTCCTTATGGTATAGGTTTCGGAAACCGTATTCTGACACAGTTCAGTTATGATGATATTCCATTATCATTAAAATCAGAATTTAAAAAAATCATTTCCGATAAAAACAGGTATATCAACGAAGGGTTTTTAACACCGGCAATCTGGTTCTTTGATGTAAAAGTTGAAAAAGTTATTTTACTCGAATCAGAAAATGACATCAGGAATTAATACATCATCCGGAGGCCTGTACTGAAAATTTATGTTGTAATTTGAAAATATTAATGTTATTTTATACCTGTATTTTCAAGAGTAAACATATATTCACATTTTCCCGGAGAATCATATGAATAGAATTAAATTAAAAAATATACTTTCTTTTATGCTTATCATATTAACCTGCTCGGCAGCCGCATATGGACAGCAGAATCCTGAAAGCACTGATGAATCCGGAATCACGGAAACAAATCAGTACATTTCTACTGATAATCTGGCCAGCGGTAAATATAATATAATAATATTCAATTTTAAAAACGACACGAAACTTCCGAAAAAT
>JAFGJZ010000179.1 GCA_016928815.1 Spirochaetota bacterium | reverse complement strand
ATTTCATTTTTAGTCATATTTAACCCTGTTTTAATAAATCTTGATTGATTTCTACGGTAATTTCAGTAATTAAAGATTACATTACAGGGAGATAACATGCAAAATAACAGCTGGTGGAAAAAAACAACTATATATCAGATTTATCCTTTATCTTTCTACGATTCAAATGACGACGGATTCGGAGATATAAATGGTATTATTAAAAAACTTAACTATATCAGAGAACTCGGATTTGAAACAATCTGGATTTCTCCTTTTTATTCAAGTCCCATGAAAGATTTCGGTTATGACATCAGTGATTATCTGGAAATTAATCCGATTTTCGGTACAATGAAAGATGTTACCAGACTAATTAAAGAAGTACACAAGAGAAAAATGAAAATCATTTTTGATATGGTTATGAACCATACTTCAGATCAGCATAAATGGTTTAAGGAGTCAGCATCCGACCGGACTAATTCAAAACGTGACTGGTATATATGGAAAAAAGGAAAAGGAAAGAATCCTCCGAATAACTGGTACTCAATGATCGGAAACAGAGGCTGGAATTATGATAAAAAAACAGACGAATGGTATTATACAAGTTTTCTTCCATTTCAGCCTGATCTCAATTATAATAACCCGGAAGTAAAAAAAGCAATTTTCGCAATAGTTAAGTTCTGGCTGAAACTGGGTGTTGACGGGTTCCGGCTGGATATTTTCAACTGCATTATAAAAGATCCTCAATTAAGGGATAATCCTTTTATTTTCCGATATATACCTACACCTGAGAATCCGGATGCTTTTTTCCAGAAAAAAATTTACAATATGAATAGACCGGAAAATTTCCGTCTTGCGGAAGAGCTCAGAGAAAAAATTAATCAGTTTTCTCCGGAACGTTTCTTAATAGGAGAAGTCAGCGGAAATATGAATACAATCCGTGAATTTCTGGGAAAAAAACATAACGGACTGAATCTGATTTTTTTATTTGAAACCATTAATTCCAGATTTTCAGCCGGTTTTTTTAAAAAAACAATTTCATTGTTCGAAGAACATTTACCTGAACCTTTTTCACCGGTATATGTTTTCAGTAATCATGACGTAAAAAGACATTTTTCAAAAATTTCCCACAGTATTGATAAAGCAAAAATTCTTGCATTGCTCCAGTTTACCGTCCGCGGAATACCTGTTACCTATTATGGAGAGGAAATCGGCATGCATGATGATGAAATTCCATTCAGAAAGGCACAGGATCCGCTGACGGCTAAATACAGATTCATTCCTAAATTTCTGACAGATTTACTCGGAATTTATATTAACCGTGACGGATGCCGGACTCCAATGCAATGGAATGATGAAATAAATGCAGGATTTTCACATGCAGATCAGGTTTGGCTTAATGCAAATAAAAATTACAAAGAAATTAACGTGGAAAAACAGACCGTTTCCCGGTACTCTTTATTGAATTTTTACAAAAAAATTATTAATTTCAGAAATAAATCTGATATTCTGAAAGAAGGCGGACTTGAATTACTAAGTTCAGATAAAAACATTCTAATGTTTAAAAGATACATAAATAATAAATCACTGTTAATAATGATGAATTTTTCCAGTAAATCAATATTTTTAAGTACTGAAATATACGGTGATATTCTTTTATCAACCGCGGAAATTCCGAAGTTTCAATCAGGAAAAATTAATAAGCTTAATTCATTCGAAGGTTTAATAATAAAAACGTCTGAAAAATGACAGACGTTTTTATTATTTTTCTGGTTATTCTCCCTTTTCAAGGGATTCTTTTACTTTATGAAAATCATAGTCCGGTGCAATCAGTTTAATTTCTTTTAACTTGGTCTCTGCAGGTACGTCAGCTGGAATTTTCATTTTCTCATAAACTTCTTTTAACTCTATATTTGCAGCATCTGAGACTTCCTGAATCGTCATTGACCCTACTACATCTCTTAGAGCCATGCCTGCACCCGCTTCTACTTTTGTAGAAAAAGTATATATTCCGGCTGCCTGGGAAATCCATATTGATCCGAAGAATACACCCATCACAAGTACAATTGCTGTAACCGGTTTGATAATTTTTCTTCCTTCTTTAATTTCAAGAGCTCCGGCTTTCGGACAGTCAAGTACACATAACTGACAGTCAATACATTCTGCCGATTTCACATCTTTTCCATGCTGAACATCAATATTTACAGGACATACCTTGTTGCATTTTCCGCAGTCTATGCAGATATCCGCATTGCGTGAAATTTTAAAGAAACTAATCTTTCCGATAATTGCGTATAATGCACCCATAGGGCATAAATACTTGCAGAAAAACCGGTCATATACCAGCGAACCTATAATGGTAACTCCAAGAAGAATAAGACCGACAGGTGCTTCTTCCCAAACAGCTGCAAGTCCTGTAGACAAATGCCCGTAAGCTGACCATGGATCATATGGAGCCATCCATAAACCTGCAGTTTTCCATGCATATCCCACTGTTATCAGCAACACCACATACTTTAAATATCTTAAAACTCTGTCAGCCTTGACCGGCATCAGTAATCGGCGTTTAAATATCTTTATGCCTATTTTTCCGAAAAACTCCTGAATTGCGCCGAAAGGACATAATAAACCGCAGAAACTTCTCTTGAAGAATACTGCCAGTACTATGGTAATTGCAAAAAGCAGCATTGTCCCCTGAAATACCTTCTGAATGTAATTTCCTTCAGCTAAAAATTTGTAAAGACTTTCAAGTCCTCCAAAAGGACATAAAGCATGAATTGAAGGTGTTGATTTAGTCTGGTGAAAATATGCTGCAACTGTGATCAGTATTACAAATAGTGCCAGCAGACCGGCCCGTACTATTTTTATAATTTTATTACCCTTCAAAGTAATTCCTCCTTTTTATTTTTTTTCTATGTTTTTACTAAACTTTCCTTTAGGGTGAACAGACCTCTTTCCGGATGAAAAAAAAATGGAAACGGTTGGACAGAAACTGATACAGCTGCCGCATGAAAAACACAAAAAATACAGTAAATTTTGATTTTTTCAAATTTACCTCTTTATCATTAATTAAAACATTTTTTTATGATATCATAATAATTAGATATTTCAATATTAATTTAAAATTTAACTTTTTTCATTTTAAAATATAATAAAATTTTATCTGTCTTTTCCATTGTTCTATTAACCATTTTAGCCTCATGCTCATCATACTCAATAAAAAAAGGCCAGCCGCAGGGAGATGAAGAAATTCTTAAAAGCCGATTTACAAAATATGCTTTTTACTTTTATGAACTCCATGGAAATGAACTTAAATATAATGTAAAACTAATGGAAAACAGTATTAGAAACAGTACAGACCTTACCGAAGAACAGAGACTTGCTGCATCAGCATCAATGAAAGAATCACTTAAATGGCAAGAATATCATTATTTTGTTTTTACTATAAATCATGCAACAGCGTGGGGATTTAACAAAGATGATTTTGTTTTCAGTATTACCGGATCAGACGGAAAACCGATTAAAGCATCTGCAACTTCGTTAAATTATGTGATTACCGGTGACGATACATTCTATGTTCATAGGTGGATTATTAAAACGGAAATTCCGGTTATTAAAGCAAATGTAGCAAGTCCTGAAACAGTTAAATTTCAGCTTTTTAAAAGCTATACTCTTTCATAATTAATAAATCCGGATAAATGAACTTATACTGTATCTGTTTACCATAAAACAGATACAGTATAATAATCACCTTATTTTTTATCACTTAATACAACAAATTCTTTCTGAAAATCCTGCCAAAACTTATTTTTCGGATCCTCACTGAACTCTTTTTCCATTTCTGCCTTTGTTGTAGGCAGTTGATAAAACGGATAATTCCAGTTCTTTTCCCGTGTTAATTCAGCAACAGATTTAAATTTTGATATCATTGTTACTGTTCCAGGTTTAATTTCTACAACTATCGGCTTGTCAAAGTAAACATGAAACCATGTATAACTTTCACCGGCACCGGAAAAATAATATTTCCAGTTTACTATCTTATAAACACCAGGCATCAAATTATGATAAGTAAAAAATCCATTCTGTGTAAATGCAAATTTTGCTTCTTTTGTATCTACATTTTCAAGACGCAGCATTACATTATTCATATACGATCCCTTTCTTACCAGCCCGAATTCCTGGTCAATGTACGTTTCCATATATCCCATTAAAACTCCAACACGGGAATTTTGCGGTTTTGGTATACTTTCACAAGCCGTAAATATAATCAGTACAGAAAATAATAAT
>JAFGJZ010000178.1 GCA_016928815.1 Spirochaetota bacterium | reverse complement strand
CCGGAGGAATATAAATTTGGAACATATCAGAAGTATAGAAATAAAGAACCGGAATGTGAATTAAATATCACATTGCATAAGCACTTTTTGTCTCTCGGAAAAACATTACCGGAATGTTATGAAATGCAGAAAGAGTTGGATATGTTTTACATTCCGGCAATGCCCCAGCAGTAATTATTTAAATCAGATAAGTTATTAAATAATGTTCAGTTATTCTTCAAGTTAATGCTTCGAAGCGGGCACCCTCTGTCTGCTTAAAATTCACATTATGTATCCGCCAGTAATAATATTTCATTATCTTTTGGTCATTTACTCTAATTGATTCTATTGCAGTTGGAAATGCATAATTTCCTGCCTGTAAGGTGTATTTGGTGTCAGAGGTAAAATTTTCAGGGTTAAGGTGTCAGACAACGGAAAGGGTTGTCGCAGGAAAAGTGTCAGAGGAAAATTAAGGCTGATAATCAGTCGCAGTCGTTAGAATTGAAACAGGAGCAATCATCCTGAAACCATAAAATAAAGAGAGTCATCCAGTATTGAATGACTCTCTTCAGCGGGTTATTTTTACCAGAAACAGAGGTTAAAATTCAGGAGAAAACTAATTCACTGTTTTTGGTAAATTGCAATTTAAATATTCTTACGAGAATATTTAATAATTCAAGCAGCCTCCCCTCTTTTTTTATCAGCCTGCTTTGAACAGCAATTATTGGATTACAATACCATTAAATAATAGAATAATTTCTGTCAATAAAAAAACCGAACAGACGGTTTTTTTATTGAAAAAAGAAACAAAAATATTATTAAATTTTGCTTGAATTATAAAGAGTCTGATACACCTTAATTACCATGTTAAAGAAAAATAATTCAGAAAAATCATTTGATTCATCCCTTGCATGGTATCTTGAACAAATCAACAAAATACCATTGCTATCAAGAGAGGAAGAAGACAAATATGCGCGGCTTGCCATGAACGGGGAAAGTCATGCAAAGGATATACTTGTTAAATCAAATCTCCGGTTTGTCGTATCAATCGCAAAAAAGTATCAAACAAGCGGAATAAGTCTTCTTGATCTGATAAACGAAGGCAATATGGGCCTGATTAAAGCAGCGGAAAAATTTGATCCTGATAAGGGATTTCATTTTATTTCCTATGCAGTCTGGTGGATCCGGCAGGCTATCATGCTGGCGATTTCACAAAAAACTTCTTTAATCAGAATTCCTTTGAACAGAACAGCAGATCTTCAGAAAATTGAAAAAGTAAATAAAAGCCTGGAAAATGAACTTGGAAGGGAACCGACACTTACCGAAATTTCCGAAAATCTTGATCTTGACAATGAAGAAATAAGTCATCTCAGAAACATTACCCAGGATTACATATCACTTGATTCAACGATGGGAGATGCTGAAGAAACATCACTGATAAATCTGGTTGAGGATGAAAGAACTGATTCGCCGGACAAGAAACTTCTTGAAGAATCCCTGCGTGAAGAACTTGATTCCGTACTTGATACTCTTACTGAATCAGAGAAACAGATTCTTACTATGAGGTTCGGTCTTGATGGAGCCAAACCAATGTCGTTACAGCAGATTGGAGAAGAATTCAAACTTTCAAAGGAAAGAATCCGTCAGATTGAAAAAAAAGCAATCCGCAGACTCAGGCATCCGTCCAGGAGTCAGAAATTAAAAAGTTTTATACAGGAATAATATGAAATATTTTGCCATAGGTCTTTTTTTAGGTACATTAATAAATTTTCTGCCTATTTTCAATTTTGAAACAGGAATTGCCGTATTCCCGGAATGGACAGGATCTATTTCTAAAAATGGAGAAATTCGCACATCACCGTTTATCGAAAGCGGGAAAGCAGATTTTATTATAGATAGTGCAAATTCATTCTTAAAAATAGACACCTCAGGACATACAAATAAAGTTAAATCATTCGATGACAGTATTCTTCATAATCTCAGCGGAAACGGAAAATATTACATCACTTATGAGAAAATCGGCAATGAAATTGCATTCTACAATTCAGATGACGAGATTTTCTGGAAACATGTTACACCGCAATATCCATACTTAAGTTATAATGGAAAATTCATTCTGCTTTTAATTGCTGATTTAAGCGGCGTAATTATAATTGATTCAAATTCAAACAGTACCGGTGCCGGAGAAATTTCCGGGAAATTGCTTAACTCTATTTATCTTACGCAGGAGAATGATTATGCATCGGTCGGATTTATTGACGGAAGCTATTATGCTCTTAACGCAAAGGGAGAAATAATTTACGCCGGCAGCTGCGGAAAGGACTACTCAGTAAAAACAACTGCTATGAGTCCTAACGGGAAATACATAATCGTTCATTATGGATCTGAAAAAAACGATGGAGCAATTATGACTGACCTTGAAAAATCAAAAAGTTACAATCTCCCGATCACAGGAGTACATTTGACTAAAACAGCTGTCTGCATTACAGATGAAGGCTGCTTTTCAATAATTGACGGCAGCAAAATTTTAACCTCGGAAATTAATTCAAAAAAAGTAATTTCGATCAACATACCGGAACAGATTCCCGGTGAATGCAGCATTACATTTCATAAAAATCTTTTTTATGCAGTATTCAGAACTACAGGCGGGTCGGCAGTTTATGCATATGATGCTTCAGGAAATGTTGTATTCTCAAAAATATTTCCTGAGGAACAGTTTCTTCAGCAGAAATTTGCAGACAACTCTCTCATTCTAAGAGGAATTGACAATCTTTTCTGCTATACCTTTCTGAATTAATATGCTTTTCCAACACTGTGATTTTCTCAGTAAATCGGTCATTATTCCGTTTAGCAGCGCCTTTTTTAAGAACCTCCAGTTTCTTTTTAAGTACATTGAGTATTTCACCAATCTGCTTCCCGGTTAAAAATTTTTCAGCAGAATCATCTTCAAGCAGTTTAATCATGGAATAAATTCTGAATCTGTCCATTCCCCAACAGCTTGCTGAAAGCTGATCTTCATGCCCGCCCGTTTTATCCAGAAGATATTCATTCTGAAGATAAATTTTCTCCCGCGAAGATATTCTTAACCACATGTCATAATCCTCACAAACAATTAGATCCTCATCAAACAGACCGTAGTCTTCAAAAACAGTTTTACTAATAACCACAGCGGACGGACTCACAAGACACATCTGAAGTGACTCTGCAAATATATCTCCGGAAGGTTTAAGATGTTTTTTTTGGGGATTTACTTTTCTGCCTCCGCGTATCCAGTTTTCATTGCACTGAAAAATTCTGATACCGGAATGATCACCTATAAATTCATACTGACGCTGAAGTTTTGATTTTTTCCAGATGTCATCTGAATCAAGCAATGCGATAAACCGACCCTTTGCTGCAGAAATTCCGAGATTTCTGGCTGAACTTACTCCCTTATTTTTCTGATGAAGGATAACGGCTTTATCCGAAAACTGCTGAATTACAGATAAAGTATTATCCGTGCTGCCGTCATCTACAATGATGAGCTCATAATCGGAATAGGTCTGGTTCAGAACCGATGCAGCAGACCTGACGATATAATCAGGTCTGTTATACACCGGAATGATTACTGAAAAAAACGGATTACTCTTTCTTTTCATCTTTCATGAGAAATTTCACAGGAGATTTTTCAAGCTCCCTGGAAATATCCTGCATAGTCTGGGCTGTATTACGAAAAGCTTTCATCGTTTCAAGAATATCCTTCTGCGAATCCCTGAGTGTATTGTTAACGGTTTCAACACTGTCTGAAAGATTATTAAGCAGTCTGCGTATATTACCCTTGCTTTCAACAGAAATATCCTGGAAAACAAGCACCGTATCCGTAATGGTTGCAAGCAGGGAGTGAACATCATTAAGCAGAGCTTCAACATTCACATAGGCAATTCCCTCAAGCACGTCACCGTTCCTGAGAGGATTTCCGCTTCTGGAAGGATTTTTCAGCTCAATAATTGCATCTCCAATTACATTCTGATTCGCTACGACAGCTGCACAGTCTTCGAACAGTTTTATTTCATTCTGTATTCGCATGAGAGCGAGGAAATGAAGATCCGGTTCGTAAACTGGAATTATATCAACAACCCTTCCGACGGTATAACCTTTTACTTTTACCAGAGTTCCGTTTTTTATTGCCTTGATACCGTCAAGCTTCAGATAAACGTCAATAGTACTTCCCTTAATTGAAAATCCGAGCTTTAGAAGAATAAACAGAAGCATAATAACAAACGGTATCAGGACAAATAATCCTACCCGTACTTCCTGTTTGTTCACAACCATATTAATAACCCTTTATTTTTATTTCCTCTATATGATCTGCAGAGGACCTTCTTTTTCAGTATTAAGCAGCTGCCGTACCATATAATTATCGCCGGACAGAAGCTCATTTCTGTTCCCGTCAAAAACTATTTTACCGGAATCAAGCATAATAAACCTGTCTGATGTATCAATAAATCTTGATGGATCATAGGTAACAATCAGCGTTGAAAGTCTTGTGCTTTTTCCCCGCTCAACCAGCTTATCAATAAAACTGAGGACATTCATTATGCACTGTCCTTCAAGAGGATGTTCAACCAGCAGCAAGTCCGGATTAAGAACGACTGAACGCGCAAATGAAGTCTTAAGAAGTTCAGATCTCCGTAAATTTACCGGGCGCAGCATCCTGCAGTATTCAAGACCCATTTCTTCAATAAGCCCGTCAACTCTTGCTTCGATTTCGGGCATCGTCATTTTCGTATGATACCTCAAGGGCAGAGCAATGTTCTCCTCAACCGACATATTCTTAATCAGTCCGTAACCGAGCTGCATATAAGCCAGATTCCTTCGAATTCTGTTAATTTTAACCGGATCTGTTACACTGATATTCTCATCGTTATATATAACATTTCCTTTATAATTCTTTTCTATGCCGGAAATAACAGGACAGAGAATATCAATTCCTGAATTTTCCATTCCGAATATTACAATATTATCTCCGCGGGGAACGGAAAAAGATATGCCTTTTAATGACATGAAAAGACTCATATCAAATGTAATATTTTCAAGCTTCAGTATGTATTCACTGCCAGTGTCCATTGGATCCCCTACATATAAAATAAAACTGATATAAGTGCATTAATAATAAAAATATACAGTAATGTTCTTACAACAGCCTTTGAAACAAAGATTGGTATCTGAAATGATGAAGCCGGCTTAAATCCGTAATATGAACAGATCAATGGAATCAGAATACCGTAAATGACGCTTTTGAGAACTGTAATTGCAAGATCCTCAAAACTGAATGCTTCCATAAGACTTGTTACAAACTGACCGAAGGGAATATATACGGAAATAAGTGATACGGCATAACCTCCGATAAAAGCGACGATATCAAACAGAATTATCAGCGTGAATATTGAAACGATTGAGGCGACAATTCTGGGGAAAACGATATATAATTTAGTATCGATACCCATAAGTTCAAGCGCCCGGATTTCCTTGTTTTCAGTCTGCGTTGCAATTTCCGATGCCATCGCAGAACCCGATCTGCTTATTACAATGATCGCGGTAAGAAGCGGTCCCAGTTCCCTTGCGATTATCAGAATCATCAGATTTCCGACAAATGCATCAATTCCGAATTTCGGGAAATTCTGGGTCGCCTGAATGATTACGGTGGCTCCGAGAAGAACAGCCGCCCATACAATAAGCCGGATAGCATCTATACCTGTAAATTTTGTCTGATCAAGTATTGTTGTATAAAGTGAACGGAAACTGAGATATTTCAGTGATCTGAATGATTTAACAATAAGTACAATATAACCCAAAAAGTCCTTAACGCTTTCCCACGTCTGGATTGTTTTTTTACCCTGTTTTATGATTATTTTAAGAAAGAAATTTTTCATTTTTAATTGCTATTTTTTCCTTATGCAATATCAGTGTAAATAAGCCAAAATCAGAAATAATTTCAGAGGCATCTTGAAATCAAAATCAATAAAAATCATTACAGCAGTTTTTTCAGTCTGTATAACCGCAGTAATAATTTATTATTATATCAATCCGTATTTTTTTCAATTAAAAATTGATACATTTCATGCTGTTTTATACGATTTAAAATATAAATTTGATATTTCTGATAATTATGATGTTTTATATGCATCAGATACTCCGCAGTATGTAAATATCTACGAAAACATTGACGAAAAATTTTTCCATTTCGGAAATTTCCTGTTTTTCAGGAGCAACGGCAAAACGGACATAAATATTTTAGCTGAATATACATTAAAATATACCGGATTTTACAAAGAGTCTGATATTCATAATGCAATCATAAAGTACAACAGTCTTGACCCGGATACCGGATTTATTGAATCCGGCGTCACAATCTTCATTCCCGATTCACTTCCTTCGTTAATAAAAGACTGGCATAATAATAAATTATCCCCGATCAGACATATTAAAGGACTTTATTTTACGGGATCAAATGCCGGACAGAAAGGATTTTTCAATACCGTTCTTAAATTTAAAAAAGCCGGAATCAATGCGATCGTATTCGATGTCAAGGATATCCCCGGAATAATTTCATACAAAAGCAGTCTGGAACAGGTAAAAAAGCTAAATACACATGAAAAACGTTCTATCGATGACATTTCAAAACTTATCCGGTTTTTAAAAAATGAAAACATTTATGTCATTGCCAGAATCGCATGTTTCAGAGATGAGCTTCTTATAAGAAAACGCCCCGATCTGGCAATACAGTCCGCATCTACAGGATCCGTCTGGAACAAAGGCAGTTCGGAACTGTGGCTTGATCCTACAAATAAGGAAGCCCAGGATTACAACATTGCGCTTGCAGTTGAACTTGCCAGGTATGGAGTTGATGAAATTCAATTCGATTATATCCGTTTTCCTACCGCAGGAGATCTCTCCGATGCTGTGTATAAATACAGTTACGGACGGAAATCAAACCAGGAGACAATCACGGAGTTTCTGGCCCGTGCATATGAGCAGATACATAAATACAAAACAAATGTTTCAATTGATATTTTCGGAATTGTCGCATGGGGATACAGCGGAGATATAATTAAAACAGGACAGGATATCGGAATGCTGAGTAAATATACTGATGTAATATCACCAATGCTCTACCCTTCTCATTTTGATAATAATTTCAGAGGACATTCCAATCCTGCGGATTATCCTTATTATTTTATCAGTGAAGGAAATAAAAAAGTTTCCGCTCTCGCCGGAAATGAAACCGTCATCCGCCCCTGGCTGCAGGCCTTTAATCTTCGCGTAACAAATTATAATGAGGATTATATACTGCAGCAGATAAAAGCCGCTGATGACACATCTTCCGGAGGATACCTTTTCTGGAATGCCGGCAATTCATATGATGTTGTGTATAGAGCCCTCCTGTCATCAGCCGGAAAATAAATTAAAACCGGAAGACAGCTCCTGAATAAAAAACTGCACCGGAAGGTTCATTGCAGTCAAAACTGATATCAAACATCGGAACTGCTCTTTCATTCAAAACAGAAATGTCATCAAACAGAACAAACCATGAAACAGCATAAACTGCTGCTGAAATTGATGAAGCGAGTACGAAATTTTCTTTATAACGGTCTGTTGTGTTTTCACTGTAGCTGCCGTTAAATGCTTTATCAAAATAATATGCACTCATCAGCAGACCTGTAATTTTAAAGGATGAGAAAAATAAAGCTTCTTTATATTCATTCATGTAAAGAAATCCGCATCCCGGCAGCAGCTCAAGACTCATTGGCAGAAGGTATCCGGCAGGTTCTTCCTGCTGAGGAATTTTATCATAGATATTTCCGGCACCGTATATATTAATCCGGCAGAAAACAAAAAAAAGCATGAGAAAGGAAATTTTTAATTTCATGCTATTTACCGGCCATACGGAAATTATAAATGAAATTTTTATTTTCAGGATCAGCGGCACAGGCTTTAAAATACAGTTTCAAAGCATCATCAAAATTGGAGTTTATCTCATGGATAACACCAAGGTTATTATAAATTTCAGGAAATTTATCACCTGAACTCAGTACACGGGACAGGTAAACGGAAGCTTCAGTCAGTTTGCCGTCCCTGATAAGCAATACCGCCTTTCTGTTTAATTCATTTTCAAGACCGGATTTTCTGCTGAATGCCAGATAGCGCTTCCCCGTAATGAAATAAAGTTTCTGATTTTCATTTATTTTATTATATGATGCAATATCTATTAGATTTCCGTTTTTATCAACAGCCTGAGTGTCCCTGATTCTGATTTCATCATAAGAAAGACTGCAGGCCTGAGAAACCAGCGGTAAAAGACTAAAAATGATTTTAAAAATCAACTGATATTTTTTCACTCACAGCCTCAACAGCTTTTGCAATATTCAGAATTTTCTTTTCTTCAAAATGATTTCCCATAATCTGGATTCCTACAGGAAGACCTGAACCGGTTTTTCCTGCCGGAACGGAAATGCCCGGAATTGCCGCAAGATTCGCCGAAATGGTCAGAATATCAAGCAGGTACATCTGAAGAGGATCATTTATTTTTTCACCTGCCTTGAACGCCGGAACAGGAGAAACGGGAGAAATGATCGCATCAACATTTTTAAAAGCATTTTTAAAATCTTCAACTATCAGAGTTCTGCACTTTAATGCCTTAACATAATAAGCATCATAATAGCCTGAAGAAAGAGCAAAGGTTCCGAGCATAATTCTGCGCTTAACCTCATTTCCGAAACCTTCATTACGTGTAAGTTTATAAAGATCGGAAAGTTTCCCGGCTGCAGGAGAGTGATAACCGTATTTGATACCGTCATATCTTCCAAGATTCGAGGAAGCTTCTGCAGTTGCAATCAGGTAATATACCGGAATCGCATAATCATTCATTTTCATTGAAATTTCAACAATCTCTGCACCGAGATTTTTAAGTTTATCAATTGTTTTTCTGATTATCGAAGCCGTTTCTTCATCAGCTCCCCTGAAATATTCCTCACTGACTCCCAGCTTCATGCCTTTAATGTTACCGTCAAGTTCTGCCGGTGAAAAATCATTTTCACTGTGCATGGAAGTTGAATCCCTGCCATCCTTACCGGAAATAATTTCAAGCATGGCGGCCGCGTCATCAACTGTGGAAGTAATGGGACCGATCTGATCAAGAGATGAAGCATAAGCAACAAGACCGAAACGTGAAACTTTTCCATATGTCGGTTTCATCCCGACAACACCGCAGAAAGAAGCCGGCTGGCGTATGGACCCTCCTGTATCAGAGCCAAGTGCAGCAGGAGCCATCATGGCGGAAACTGCTGCAGCTGAACCTCCGGAACTGCCGCCCGGTACGCAGGAAAAATCATGCGGATTTTTCACAGGACCGAAAAATGAACTCTCGTTTGTAGAGCCCATTGCAAATTCATCCATATTTGTTTTCCCCAGAAGGAGAAAACCGTTATCACACAACTTCTGGTAAACTGCAGCATTATAGGGCGGAATGAAATTTTCAAGAATTTTCGAACCGCAGGTAGTTCGTATTCCGGCAGTGGAAATGTTATCTTTTACAGCAACAGGTATTCCATCGAATGAAGATTTAGTTTTACCTGAAGATCTCCGCTGGTCGGATTCGGCAGCATCCTTAAGAAGCTGTTCCGGATTAAAAGTAATATATGCATTTATTTCCTTATTATATTTCTCAATTCTGCTGATATAGCTTTCTGCAATTTCAACTGAGGAAATCCTTTTCTCCTCAAGCATTTTTGAAAGTTCAATTACCGATTTACTGTAAAGCATCACATCCTCCGGAAGTATATAAAATACGCATTTTAACGGAATATTTATTACAAATCAGGCGTTTATCATGGTCAACATTTTTTTTTAAATTAGAAATATTTATTGACTTTAACAGCCAAAGCCCGGTTATTACTATAAATAAAATGTTTTTACAAGAAAATGTTATTTTTTACAGAAACAAATCCTGCTTTAGCGAGTCATAAACTTACTGTATTGAAACAGTGTAAAATTATTCCGGAGAAAAAAATGAAAAAAAAATATTTTGTAATGATAATAACAAGCTTCATTATTATTCTGAGTTTCAGCTGTGCAAGCAAATCAGAGGGACTTGTCAGAGATGATGTAAAATTACTGATAAATGCCTTTTTAAAAGCGCATGTTTCAGAGAACAGTTTCAATGATAAAATATCAGAACGGACCCTCGATAATCTGATCAATTCACTCGATCCGATGAAAATGTTTTTCATGAAATCCGATATTACGGAATTTGCGAAATACAAAACAGAACTGGATGACGATTTTAAAGCGGAAAACTATGATTTTCTTGAAACAATAACCAACCGCTATCTTAAAAGATTTGATGAAAAAATGACTACTGTAAAGAGCCTTCTTAAAAATGATTATGATTTCACAATCGATGAATATCTGGACATAAACACCGATGAAACTGATTACCCGGATACAGAAGCACAGGCAGCTGAAAGATGGAGAAAATATATTAAATTTCAGATGCTGAATTACATTAACATCGGGAAGTCACAGGAAGAGGCCAAAGATAAAATCAGAAAAAGATATGACATAACGGAAAAAGACGTAAAGGCTCAAAATGATTCCGATATGTACGCCAATTTCGTCAATGCAGTCGCAATGTCCCTTGACCCGCATACAAGTTACATGACACCTGAAGAGAATCAGGATTTTCAGATTTCCATGCAGCTTAAACTGAGCGGCATCGGAGCAACTCTCCGGAGCGAAGACGGTTTCATTTTTGTGGAATCAATTATAAAAGGCGGACCGGTTTCAAGGATGAAAGGAAACAATGCCGTAAAAGTAAACGACAAAATAATTGCAGTTGCCCAGGGAGACGGAGAACCCGTAAATGTAATTGACATGCTGCTTCGGGATGCTGTCAAAATGATCCGGGGTAAAAAAGGTACAACGGTAAAACTGACAATAATCAGATCCGATCCGGAAACAAATACACAGCAGACACTTGTTATTCCTGTCGTAAGAGATGAAGTTGTTCTGGAAACGGAAGCAACAAAATATGACTCATATAAATATGATAAAAATCTGAATATCGGTTACATTAAACTTCCTTCATTCTATTCAGCAATGAGTGCAAATGATACGGATGCAAAAAGTTCCGCAGCCGACATGAAAAAAGCAATAGCTGAACTGAAGAAACAGAAAATAAACTCACTTGTTCTTGATTTAAGAGGAAATCCGGGAGGATCTTTGCCTGAAGCTGTTGAAATAGCAGGCTTGTTCATAAAAACCGGACCGGTTCTGATGGTTAAGGATTCCACAGCCGTCAGATCATACCCGGATACCGATCCATCAGTTCAGTGGGACGGACCTCTTGTCGTACTGATTGACGGATTCAGTGCAAGTGCTTCTGAAATTTTTGCCGGTGCAATGAGAGATTATAACCGTGCTTTAATTATCGGATCAGGGCCGACTTTCGGTAAAGGTTCAGTTCAGACATACCAGGATCTAAGAACCAAAGGTGCACTTAAAGTCACCATTCAGATATTTTACCAGCCGGACGGAACATCCAACAATAATGTAGGAATAAAGCCGAATATTACCATACCGAGTTATTCCCAGATTTATGATTACAGCGAAAATCAGTTAAAATATAATCTTGACTGGAAACCGGTTCCAAAGGCTGAATTCAATTCATATGACAAAAAGTATGTCACTCCATTCATGATTGCCGCATTAAACAAGGCATCATTGAAAAGAATGAATGCTGATCCGAAATTTAAGAAATTAAATGAAGATATAAAAAAATACAAGGAACAGTATAATGCCAAAAGGATCAGCCTGAAAAAGGATTCACAGGAAGATATAAATAACAGCAGAAAAAAACAGGATGAATATGAAAAAAACCGCGGTAACAATGATATTGACGCTCCGGTAATAAACCTGGATGCGGATCTTTTTCTGAAAGAAGTATTTAATGTAACATCAGATTATTCAAAATATTTTAAGAATTAACCGGAGCTGAATATGGCTATGAAAAAAATGAAATCTTCAGGTGCAAAATCAACCGGCAGCGGGAAAAAAAATCCTTATATTTCCGTTCTATTGCCGGTTTATAACGAAGAAGAAAATATCGATCTTCAGTATTCAAAAATAATTGAAGCTTTAAAGCCTTTGAAAAAAACCTATGAAGTATTGTTTATTGATGATGGAAGCACTGACAAATCTTATGATCTTTTGAAAAAAATCGCAGCAAAAGATAAAAACATTAAAGTAATAAAATTCAGAAAAAACTTCGGACAGACAGCAGCGATGTCTGCCGGAATTGATTTTGCCCAGGGTGAAATAATCATCTTTATGGATTCCGACCTGCAGAATGATCCGGCTGACATTGGACGTCTTCTGGAAAAAATTAATGAAGGATATGACGTTGTCAGCGGATGGAGAAAAGACCGGCAGGACAAACTGTTTTCCAGGAAAATCCCTTCAAGAATTGCGAACAGAATAATATCGAAAGTAAGCGGAGTGAAACTGCATGATCTTGGATGTTCATTGAAAGCATACCGGTCTGATGTTCTGAAGCATGTAAAACTTTATGGAGAAATGCACCGCTTCATTCCGATACATGCAAGCTGGATCGGCGCAAATATCACGGAAATCCCCGTTATGCATCATGCCAGACAATACGGATCATCCAAATATGGAATAAAAAGAACATTCAAAGTAATACTTGATCTCATAACCGTTAAATTTCTGGGATCTTATGCTGCAAAACCGATTTACCTGTATGGCGGATTCGGAATGCTTATGATGTTTTCAAGTGCCATATCGGGCATTGCAGTTGTTCTGATGAAAATACTGAAGGGTGTTGACATGTCGGGCAACCCGCTGCTGCTATTAACAGTACTTTTTATTCTGCTAAGTGTTATTCTTGCACTGATGGGACTTCAGGCTGAAGTTATGATACGGATATATCATCAGACTGATGAAAAAAGCAATTACTACGTAAAAGAAACATTCAATGTGAAGAAATGATATTCTGCTTACAAAGCAGCGGGTTTTGCGTTTGCACAAACGCGGGTTTCGGCATTTCTTTTTTCATCACAAAAAAAGAAATGCCTAGCAAAGAAAAAGTGCTAGTCCTCAAGCGCCGGACGGCTTGTCAAATTATATGTCCGTCCGTGGCCAATAATTTGACGGTGCCTTGACTTCCTGTCAAGGCATACTATGTTCTATTCCCGGGAAAATCGTTATTTAGAAGCCGTCATTTCTGCAAAAGCGGGAATCCATTTTTCGAATGCAATAAATATATATAGTTTAAAGTGAAAACTGGGGGCAGTTATGTTTTTTGTCTACAGATAAACACAGATGATTTGAGGGTGTTTAGGTTGCTTCATGCAAAGACGCCGAGGTTCCAAAGGACAGGGTTTAACTCAGTCTGTCATTCCGAATGAAAGTTTAAATCTGTTTCTTTTAAAATACAGATCCCCCAACATAAATGCTGAACTGACCCCCTTAATAAGGGGGTTTGTATTTCGATTTATTAACACTCAGGTTTTTATAATTTTTAACTATTGGCTGATAGCCATTTAACTATCCGCCACAGACCATTACTTGCGGTGAGCGGTGAATACTTTCATCGATACAAACTGAAACATTTTTACAATAAGCAGAATAATTATTGCTATCATGCAGATAATTACTGCCGAAAATTTCATGAACGCAATAATGCCGGATATTGAAGCTGTAAGCGGACTGATATCCGGAAATGAAGACATCATACTGATGATGAAAAAATTTTCCGTATAATCTGAAAGCGCAGCAGCAACAGGCAGCAGATAAAACCAGTTAAATTTATTCATTATTTTAAACTCACCGTTTCTGATTATATTATGCAGGAGCAAATAAATCGCCGATGAGTACATGATCATGTAGCTTAACGGGAAAAAAGAATCTGTTATACGGATGTAAAAATGAATCCGGAATGTTTCAGGTGAATATTTAAAAATTGTTGCGATTATCTGATCAGCGTTGTATAGAAATTTCATGTCGATGAGACCCTCGCCTCCGGAGCTTTTTACAAAAGCGGGAATAAACAGCATATTGAAAAGCAACTGGCATGAAATGAATAGCAACAGTCCTGCAAAAAATACTGATTTTTTTGAGATTATTTTTTCATAGACCGTGAGAAAATTCATTGATTTCTCCTGTTTTTAATAAGGATTAGTCTTGGTGATTTTTATTTTTTTTCAATAGTTTTTTCCATATTTTTAAGTTTTTGTCTGTTTGTTTTTTGTTTTTGTTAATAAATTCACTTCCTTTTGAATAAAAATTCTAAAATATTTTCTAATCGATGTATAAGAATTGGAAATTTTACTTTTAATAACACAATTTTTTTTAAGCTTCTCTAAAACTTCATCCAGAAAAAGAACAAAACCAATCAGCAGAAGCTTACTCACACTGACACGATATTTAAATCTGATTTTAAAAAACCTGAGGCAGTCCTTTTCTGTAAGATCAATCCTGAAACACTTCCAGTTTCTGTCCTTTCCCAATCTCTGATAACTTGTCAGTCCTGATGCGGCAATACACTCAGTATAATTCATACAAACACGTTCAAGTAACTCTTTAATTAAACCTGACTTAGAAATACCGTAATTTTTAGAAATGTCATTTATACTGTTAAGAATCGTTCCGTCAATATTCATAGATGTTGAAAACATCAAATCCTCCTTTTTATGCATCTACTATTACAACGTAAAAAAAGAAGAAAATTTAAAAACAATTTATAATTTTCAGAATTTTTACATAAAAAAACCTGCCCAAAGGACAGGTTTTTAAATTAACAATTTATTCCGGTTTATGAAAGAACGGATTACATCATTCCGCCCATTCCTCCCATACCGCCCATTCCTCCCGGCATTCCTCCCGGCATTCCTGCTGAACCGCTTTCTTCTTTCTTATCTGTAATAAGAACCTCAGTTGTCGACATCATACCTGAAACAGAAGCTGCATTCTGAAGAGCAGATCTCACTACCATTGCAGGATCAATAATTCCGGCTTCAACCATATTTTCCCAGTTCAGGCTCGAAGCGTTGAATCCTATTCCCGGTTTTTCTGTTTTAGCTTTTTCTACTATTACAGATCCTTCAAGACCGGCATTAGTAGCAATCATTCTCATTGGAGCTTCAACTGCCTTGAAAATAATCATTGCTCCGAGTTTCTCATCTCCGTCAAGTTTTGAAGCAACATCCTTTACTGATTTTTGAGTGGAAAGCAATGTCAAACCGCCGCCTGGAACAATTCCCTCAGCTACAGCAGCTCTTGTAGCAGAAAGAGCATCTTCAACTCTATGTTTCTTTTCTTTTAATTCAACTTCAGTTGCAGCTCCTACATTAATAACCGCAACACCGCCTGCAAGTTTTGCAAGTCTTTCCTGAAGTTTTTCCTTGTCATAATCAGAAGTTGATTCATCAATCTGTCTTTTAATCTGTTTGATTCTGTCTTTAACTTCGTTTGGTTTTCCCGAACCTTCGATAATTGTTGTATTTTCCTTTTCAACAATTATTTTTTTCGCAACACCAAGATCTTCAATTGTAGCGCTGTCGAGCTTTCTACCGATTTCTTCTGAAATTACCTGACCGCCTGTTAAAATTGCAATATCATCCATCATTGCTTTTCTTCTATCTCCGAATCCAGGAGCTTTAACTGCTACACAGTTGATTGTCTTTCTAAGAGTATTCACTACTATTGTAGCCAGTGCTTCTCCCTCAACATCTTCAGAAATTATCAGAAGCGGTTTTCCTGCCTGAGCTACTTTTTCAAGTACAGGAAGTAATTCTTTCATTGAAGATATTTTTTTATCAAAAAGAAGTATATATGCATTGTCAAGAACAGCTGTCATTGTCTCTGTATCTGTAGCCATGTAAGGAGAAACATATCCCCTGTCAAACTGCATACCTTCTACTACTTCAAGGTGCGTTTCAATTGATTTTGCTTCCTCAATAGTAATTACACCGTCTTTTCCCACTTTTTCCATTGCTTCTGCGATTAACTCGCCGATTTCCATGTCATTATTTGCAGAAATCGCTGCAACCTGAGCTATTTCCTTTTTGTCTTTGATCTCGCGTGAACTGTCTTTTATGCTTTTTACCGCTGCGTCAACAGCTTTATCAATTCCGCGCTTGATGCTCATCGGATTTGCACCTGCAGTTACGTTTTTAACGCACTCCTTGTAGATTGAAGAAGCAAGTATTGTTGCAGTAGTTGTACCGTCACCGGCAACATCGTTTGTTTTGGTTGCAACTTCTTTCACCATCTGAGCACCCATGTTTTCAAATGGATCATCCAGTTCAATTTCTTTTGCAACAGAAACTCCGTCTTTAGTAATTGTAGGTGAACCGTATTTTTTATCAATTACAACGTTTCTACCTCTTGGTCCTAATGTCACCTGAACTGCATTTGCAAGCTGTTCAACTCCCGAAAATATTGCTCTTCTCGCTTCATCATTAAATTTTAGTATTTTTGCCATGTTGATTTTCCTCGTTTTTATTTAGAATTATGATAATATTGCAAGAATATCGCTTTCACGAACGATAAGATATTCATTTCCGTCATGCTTGATTTCTGTTCCTGAATACTTTCCGTAAAGAACTACATCATTCACTTTTACATCAAGCGGAATAACCTTACCATCTTCATATCTGCCGCTGCCTACTGCCACGACTTTTCCCTGCTGAGGTTTTTCTTTAGCTGTATCAGGGATATAAAGTACTCCCTTTTTCTGAAGTTCTTCTTCAACAACCTGAATAAGAACACGATCTCCTAATGGTCTGATTGCCATTGCGAGCCTCCTTTAGTTTATGTTATTTTATTATTTACATTTTGTTAGCACTCTTTTTGTTGAGTGCTAATTATATTAAATATATACATTGGCCGGTACAGTTCAAGTACTTTTTTACCTGAATACAGTAATTTATGGCATTTTATTTAAATTTAAACTGAATTTTAAGCAAATTTCATCAATATTTAAAAATTTTTACTGTTTTATTAATCCTGCAAATTATTGAGCATTTAATTAATGGAAATTATTTTCATTTCAAGTCGTTTACCCGGATTACATCATAAAACAAAAAATATCTGCTTTATTTCTAACAAACCGAACAGACGGATTGTATTTTTTATACTGATTGTTTCTATTAAAAGTGTAATTATAATTATTTGTTTGATTTTTCAATAATATGAATTTAGTCTGTACTTACTAAAGGTTGGAGATTAATCATGAAAAAAAAAATTATGCTTATCGGCGGTATTTCGACCGGTATTGTAACATTTATAATATTAACTGCCATACTTGCAGTTACAATCCGGGGTGAAGATG
>JAFGJZ010000177.1 GCA_016928815.1 Spirochaetota bacterium | reverse complement strand
TTCAGCTAATGGTTGGCGCTATCAGCCTCCATAACGGACTTTCACCGTCAAGTGTGCACCCATGCCGGGCGCACCAAAAAAAAAGACTCCCGAAAGGGAGTCTTTTTTTTTACTATTTCAATGAAAACCATTTCACAGCCAGGTTCACAAGATCATTGGCGTTTTTCAATTTAAGTTTATTTTTAATACGCAGTTTATGCGACAGTACTGTCTTCTCACTGAGAACAAGCCTTTCGGCAATTGTCTTTGTATTCTGACCCTGACCTATCATTTCAAAAATTTCAAATTCACGGTCTGTGAGATTGTCAATACCGATTTTATCAGTGTTCATCTGACTTGCGGTAATCTGATGCATGATTGTATTCGTCATTTCCTTGCTCAGGAAAATTCCCTTGTTTGTGATTAATTCAAGCGCATCAATTATCTTATCAGTAAACTCGCTTTTCTTAATGTAGCCCTTCGCTCCGGCTTTCAGAGCTCTTTCAGCATAAACATTTTCATCATGCATTGAAAGAACAAGTGTAAGAATGGCAGGATACTGCTCAGAAATTTTTTTTATCAGCTCAATTCCGTTTATACCATCCTGAAGAGAAATATCAACAACCATAATATCAGGCTGTTTGATTTTTATTTTCTCCAGAGCTTCCGATGCGCTGACCGCTGATCCGGAAATTTTGAATTTTGCATGATCCTCCAGCATCAATCCAAGCCCCTGGGATACAATCGGATGATCATCGACTACAAAGATTGTCTTTTTTACTGCCATTTAAATTCCGCCTAATTATTCTGAAAATTCAGAAATATTTCCGTTGAACCGTCTTTTCTGATCTGATAATCGAGAGATGCCTCAATTATTCTGGCCCGGCATTTCATTATTTTAAAACCTATTCCGGATTTGCTCTGTATTTTATTTTCTTTGGTGATTCCGTCGCTTTTGATTTTGACATATACAATATTATTCACATCCTCTATATCAATCAATATTTTTTTTACAGATGAATGTTTAACTATATTTACAATACTTTCAGACAGAATGTAAAAAATACTTTCAGACTTAAACGGATTTTTTAAATTTAGATTCTTGCGGCAGTTGATTGTAAAATCGATATTAAAACTGTAATTATTTTCAACGATTTTTTCAACCAGATTATACATATTCTGTTCAAAATCATAGAAACTGCAGAATTTTTTTGAAAGTGAACGGGTTTTTTCAAGTGTAAGATTTATTTTTTTTTCAAGAATTTTCAGACTTTCATAACTGCTGCCGTCCTTATCCTTAATCCTTGATGCAATTGTATTTGCACCGATAGCTATTTCAAGAAGATCATGAGAAAGGTCATCATGAAGTTCCAGACCGATTTTCTGTCTTTCCTCTTCACGGAGTGTTAGAATTTCCGTTTCATTTTTATAATTTTCAGTTTTATCCTGAATAATCATTACAACACCGACAACCTTCCCGTTGTCATTTTTAAACGGATACAGATTAAAACCGGCAAAACGTTTTATTCCGTCATTAAATTCATACCATTGTTCAAGATACTGATTTTCACCATTCATGCATTTTTCAAAATGAAGGTCCCTGAAGACGGTCAGAAACTGATTACTGAAAATATCAGAGAGTTCCAGTTCGGATATTCTGACCTTTTCAATGCTGAATATCTTTCTGAAAAAATCATTACAGGCCTGCATGCTGCTGTTCTTATCAAAATATACAATTGCATCCTTGGAATACTCAACTGCATATCTGAATATGTTATAAAGAAAAAAGGTTTCTTTTTTCTGCATTATATTATAAAAATTTTCGAGAAGAATACTTAATGTGTTAACCAGATTTTTAGGGCACTTTATCATCTGTCCGCTAAAATTGCACATTCCGAAATAGGAATTAATCTGACCTGCCGACTTGAGTACGCAGCCTGCAAAAGACGCAATTCCCCTGTCTTTAAAAAAATTATGTATCTTCTTTTCATTTAAGGTAATTTTGTTTGATACACGGCAGCAGTAAAGAAGGGAATCATATTCGGCAAACAGTTTTTTAATCCATGAAATTTCAACATCAAAATTATTGTCAACAAGACGGTTAAAGGATTCCTCATCCCTTGACCAGTAATATTGGGGTTTGTTCCGGTTGGACAGCATATTAAGTACAGCAAACGCAACATAGTCTACATTATAGAATTTCCCGATTATTTTTAGTGAAGAATTTATTGTTTCTTCTATATCAGAAAAATCAGTATTTAACAGATTTACGGTAACATTGCGGACTATTTTCTCCTGATTCTGCTGGTCTATCAGTTCGTTTTCTATTTCCTTTTTATCATTAATATTTTCAATTATTCCGAGAATTGCATTTCTACCGTTATACTTGATTGACTTGAAAGCTATTTTTACCCATATAATCTCTTCAGCCGAATTGATCATTCTGGTTTCATAAATCATATGTCCGGATTTTAAAATTCCGTGTGGAATTACATTCCTGTCATCTGGAAAATAGTAATAATTATTAATATTTTTCTTCTCCGGTGAATCGGAAATATTAAGAATTTTTTTTACAATTTTATTGTAAGCGAGTAATTCACCGTCCATGTCAGTTACATAAATTCCGAAAGCTTCATTCTCAAGAAGCGCCGTTACTACATCGTTATTGTCAAGACCTGTATTCATCAATATACTGCAACACTCCTTTTTTATCCAGGGGTTTTGAAAATAAATAGCCCTGTCCGTATTCACAGCCGTATTCTTTCAGCAGACCGATATGCTCATCCTCCTCAACACCTTCCGCAACCACTTTCATGTTCAATCCATGCGCAAGTGCGATGATTGATTTAACAATCAGCTCACTCTGTTCATCTACATGCATCCATCTTACAAATGATTTATCAATTTTAATTATTTCCACCGGAAAATGCTGAAGATATGACAGGGAGGAATAACCTGTACCGAAATCATCCATGTAAAGCGGATAGTTCAGGGATTTCAATTTCAGCAGATTCAGGTTTGCAATTTTCATATCTTCCATAAATGCGCTTTCCGTTATTTCCACCCCAAGCTGACGGGCTTCAATACCGTATCTTTCCCTGAATGATTCAATAGTTTCGACAAGCTTTTCAAGATGGAAATGCTTGGCGCAGATATTAACATTTATTCTTTTACCGGAAAATTCAGTTTTATTCAGTTCGGCAATAAACTTTATTACTTCTTCAATTATCCAGTATGTAAGTTCAAAAATAAAATCTGTTGTCTCAAGTACCGGAATAAAATCGTCCGGGGATATCATACCTTTTACCGGATCATTCCATCTGATCAGACTTTCAAAACCTGACAGCTGACTGGTGGCAATATCAACAACAGGCTGAAAATACATCTGAAAATCACCGTTTTTCAGCGCTTTTTCCGCATCTGCTATGAGCTTTTCATTTACCGTCTGTTCTTCATCCACATGATCGGTTATATTAAGAATAATATTTTTCAAAAGCGGGTCAAACCGGTAAAGGCCGGCAAATATTTTCTGAAGATGCCTGATATTATCAAATTGCTGAAAAATTATCCTTTTAAGCAGACTCTTCTTTAGCAGCGACTCACCGGTTATTTCAGTAATTTTCTTCTCAATAAAGAATGCATTCGCCGGCATAAAAATCAGATTAGGCGTATATCCGTACAGATGAACAGCAGTTTTATATGATATGACTGATACTACAATCAGAAATTTTATCCGGTTTGAAATCATATTTTTGAAAACTTCATCCGATTCTTTTGAAACCGTTCTCTCATTATAAATTACAAGATAAAAATTTCCGGCCTCAGGTAAAAAAGAACTGCTGTAGTATTCCGTTTCCAGTTTTAATTCAGGCGATAGTATTCTGCCTACCGAAAAATCTTCATCACCGAATTTCAGTATTACATATTTTTTTATCAAAATTCACCTTCACCTGCCGAATTTATACTGCCGGCCGCAGGACGGGCAGCCCCGTATTATTTTTAAAGTCATATAAGCAGCTTTAGACAACTTTTCCCCGGCTTTAGTTTTCATCATCCAGCGGTATGGTCCGGCCGCAGGTACAATCTGCAGTATCATATTCACGGCTGCAGCACCTGTCAAAACCTCTCCATTTACTCCCAGAAGATGTACATCCTTCATTAAATCATCATATGTTATGCTGTCATCAGTTTCAATATATTTCTGCAGAGGAATTGGAAAAATTTCATGCTTTTTATCAAACCGCGAAATAAATCCGGCAAATCTGATGCATAAGGAACATTCACCGTCATATAATAATATCCATGAAAAATCTGAATTTTCCTTATGTTCAAACGGTATTTCCATTTTTTCCACCTGAATTTTAATTTAATACTATTATCGAAATATTACAATCATAAATCAACAATTTCTTGATTCATCTGCTTCAACAGGAGACTTACAGCATGTATAAATCAGGAAATCAACGGAGATCCTGATAAAGTGTACATGTGACCATACCGATCTTATTATATATAAAGGCGGCGCAATGAAAGAAACAATAAATCAACTGCACAAATATATTGAGAAATCTCATAGAATTACGGTAATAACCGGAGCCGGTATTTCGACATCTGCAGGCATACCTGATTTCAGGGGACCCGGAGGTCTATACAGCAGGAAAGATATCAATACCGATAAAATTTTTGACATAAATTATTTCAGGACAAATCCGGATTATTTTTATTCAGTTATGACGGACTTTTTTGAAATTTGCATCAATTCTGTTCCCACAACTGCACATAAATTCATCTATCAGCTTGAAAAAAACGGAAAACTGGAACTGCTTATAACACAGAATATTGACGGCCTTCACGAAAAAGCGGGAAACAGGAAAATTGTCCGTGCACACGGCAGTCTTGATACAATGATCTGTACACGATGCAAAGACCTTTCCCCTGCTGATGGGTATTTTCCGCTTAATTCAATTCCGCATTGCAGGAAATGCAGCGGTGTTCTGAAACCGGATGTAGTTTTTTTCGGAGAAAATGTAAAAGGAATGGACGAAGCAGTTGCTGCAGTCTCCAAAAGCGATCTTCTGCTTGCCATTGGAACATCATTTTCAGTATTTCCAGTCGCTTCGCTGCCGATGTATAAGAAATCAGGTTGTATTTTTGTAATAATCAATAAAGGCAAAACAGGATATGACAGCCGGATAAATCTCAAAATTGAAGATGATATTGACGGGGTATGCGGCGCTTTGTTGGAATAAAATCAGCTGTTTTCAATTCTGAAAGAAATTCTTTTCCACTGATAAACACCGTTTTTATAAAAAGAAGTAATGTAGAAATCATGATCTGTGGCATTTTCTATTACATTAAGTCCGATTTTATTGGAATCATCCGGAACGATAAGGTCATTATTCAGGTTTAAAATCAGTTTAATTTTACCGCCTGAAAGAGAATTAAGATCATTCATTTTTTCAGTATTCGAATCATCATACATATCTTCAATTATTTCATCAACATGCTTGCCGTCGCAGAATCCGTTTTCAAGATATCCGTAATAATCAAAGAAATCACCGTATTCTTCAATATTTGCGGAAAAAAAGGAATCGCTTACATAAATTAGTACGTAAAAATATGCCGGGACCTTTAAACCGTCAGGAACATTTTTAATTACCTGGCGAAGCATCGAAAACTGGGTATTGATAATCAGTTCATTCATTACAAAACGTATATGTTTTTTCTTCAGCCATGGGTAATCTTCAGTAAGTTTCTGAATCTGAATATCAAAATCCTTAAAATGTTTTTCACCAAGCCCGACTACAAAAATATACGGTTGCTCAATTCTGCCGTCATTTCCGGTAATCTGTTCAAGTTTAACTTTATTTTCCTGCGAATTAAGTTTAATACGTAAGTCTTCAGGAACAATGTCATTATAATTAGCTATTTCGTGCATATTGATCTCATCCAGTAATATTAAACATATGGTTTTTTGAGTCAAGATTTTTTTCTTTTTACATATCTTTTGTTTGACTAAAAATTCCGTTAACCGGAATGTTGGATCAACGGAGATAAATTATGAGTAGCAGTCCTGACTGTTCAAAATGCGATGCACTCTGCTGCAAACATGTAGCAATACAGATAGATAAGCCTGACTGTAAAAAGGATTACGATCACATCAGATGGTACCTGCTTCACGAGAATATTGAAGTGTTTATAGATCATGAAAACTGCTGGTTTGTCAAGTTTCAGACGCCTTGTACAAAAATTAAAAACGGACTATGCAGCAGCTATGAATCCAGACCTAAAATATGCAGGGATTATCCTAACGAGGAAAACCACTGTGAATTCGAAGGTGAAGACGATTATTTCGTTAGGATATTCAGAAATGAAGACGATTTCATTGATTATCTGGAACTGAAAAAAATACGATGGGAATTTAAAAACCGAAATTAATTTTAATAGCTCTGGCCTGTGCCGAAAGCTTCACGTCCGGGAAGCGCGGTAAAGACAAGATCAGGGTATATTCGTTTCAGTGCTTTCACCACATCCTCAGCCTTGACGAGAGAAGTTGCCGCACCTCTTCCGAGATAACTGGAACCGGCATCTACCAGATATTTCAGACTTCCGTTTTCAGTCTGAACCGCTTTAATATGACCGCCGTGCGTAGGTTCAAAAATAAAGACTTCAGATCTTAAGGAAGCATGTGTTGTTTCATGAGGTTTTGTTCCTACTGAGTAAAACAGCGGGGAATGGCTGTTATTTGCAGGAATGAAAGCAATGTAGGTAATATGTTCACCCGCTTTAAGTCCGGCAATCTGTTCGGTGAATTTGTCTTTTCTGACCTTATTCCAGTTTATTTTTTCCTCGCTGCTGCCGATTCTAAATTTCTGCTGAATCGGAATAAATAAAAACTTCATGTTTGAAGTATTTTTAAAATCAAGAATCTGCATCGGAGCATAGGACATCATCATGAAATTAAGCATTGATTTCCTCATATCCCTGTTTTTTTTATACAGCGGCCACTCTTCCAATATTTCTTTTGCCTTTCCTGATGTCGGACAGTTTGAAAAAGTTTTTATAAATCTGTAAAATTTATCATTATTGCCGATTTTAAGAATTCCTGCTTCAGCCGCAAATCCGCAATTTTTCATATCAATCACATTGGCAACAACAGGATCACCGCTTTCATCATACATCATAAAACATGCCTGGAGATCCTTTTCTGCGGAAATACGCCGTACCACTTCTCCTTTCTGCAGTGTGGTATTGTTCGTTATTTCTTCAATTATTCCAAGTTTAATCAGTTCCTTCATCTTCACATTTCCCTTTAATATACATGGTACAGTTTAAACAGTCAGTAACTATACTGAATTTATCACCGTTTTCATTTTCAATATAATAACCTTCTGGTGTATTCTCACCCATACACAATCCTGTTTCTTTCATAATGCAGTATTTTGATTCCATAAGGTTATAACCGGCAGGTGCGGAGACCGATTTTTCAATTCCGCTTTCAATCAGACTTACATTCCTTTTCCTGTAAAAATTTTCAGCAAGCGTATTTGTAACATTATCTGCAGAGTCTAATCTGCTGGTATAATACGGTACGGTTTTTTTTACCTTAACAGGCATTAATGGATAATTCTTCAGTCTCTCAATATAAAGTTTCTGCATTAGAGCACGTCTTATTCCGTTTAATTCCGAAATTTTATAAAACTTATTAAATGAATCTGAAATGAAAATTTCCGAGACATTAAAAACAGTATCACCTGTTTTTCTAAATGCTTTTTCAATAAGATTCATATAGTTGTCACGGTTTTCAACCTGAGGTATTTCATCTTTTGAAATATCAGCCGTTACTTTGTTGCCGTCAGAATCCGTAACAGCAATGCATTCATTGTTAATGGAAATTGCAGTATTTATTCTGCGTATTGCTGAGTCCGCCGAATCAAGCACTTTCTGAAATCTGATATTTGAATTTCTGTAAAAAGATTCACCTGCCACCGGAAACACATTTGTCCTGAAATAGAGTCTGTCTCCTTCCACTCTGTTTATTGTGGCACCTGAAAGTCCGGATTCATTAAAAAAACATATTCCGTCTCCGGCACTTAACTCGAGGTTAGTATCCACTCTGAGATAATCATTTTCCGCAGAAATGATTTTTCCGGCATATTCTCCCAGTGACTTAGGAGTCATCACGGCAGCAGTTTCCGTATTTTTTTTTAGAAAATTGAAATCTGTAAATCCCCGGTTAAAAGTTTTATAGGGATCCGGAGTAAAAGACCAGGTACAATAACCGGAACCTGATTTCACATGTCCGGTTTTGTCAAGAACCGAATCAATCTTTTTTCTGTAATATGCCGTAACGTTTTTAACGTAATCGGCGCCTTTCAGTCTTCCTTCAATTTTAAAGGAAGATATGCCGGCAGCTATCAGTTCCTCAATATACATGCTGCGGTCAAGATCTTTCATTGAAAGATAATATTTTTCACCGATTTTCCTGTTTTCAGAATCATATAAAACATATTTTTTTCTGCAGGGCTGTGCGCATTCACCGCGGTTTGCACTTCTTGAACCGACTGCATAACTCATATAGCAACGGCCGGACATGGATACGCAAAGAGCGCCGTGTATGAATACTTCCAGTTCGGTATCAGTCTGTCTGGAAATATTCCTGATTTGATCCAGAGTAAGCTCACGGGCCAGAATAATCCGGTCAATACCGCTGTCAGAAAGGAATTTTATTCTCTCCGGACTGTAATTATTGAATTGTGTACTGGCATGCAGTCTGATCGGAGGAAGATCCATTTCAAGAATTGATGCATCCTGAAAAATAACTGCATCAGCTCCTGCATCATAGAGGTCATAAATAAGTTTTCTCGCCGGCTCAAGTTCGCTTTCAAACAGCAGGGTGTTAAGAGCAACATACACCCTGCAGTAATAGACATGCGCATATGAAATTACTCTGGCGATTTCACTGAGCGTGTTTGATGCATTTTTTCTCGCGGAAAATCTGTCAGCACCTATGTATACGGCATCAGCTCCGCTGTTTACCGCTGCAACTGCAGCTTCATAGTCACGGGCCGGAGAAAGGAGTTCTACAGCATCATTCATTAATCATTTACCGGTTTCTGAAGAATAATCCAGCTTGCCCCCCTTCCGATATTATTGCAGTTATACTCTATCCACATGTAACCTTTTTCACCCCAGTACTCTCCCCAGGAATTTTTTATAAGAAACGCTTTTTTCGCATCATCCCATCCGACAATCAGAATTGCGTGATTGGTATCAAGCTTCCCGGACACTTTTGCATGTTCATCAAAAATTCCGCCTGTATAGGCCTGAAAAAGTTCAGTTACCTTAACAGAAGCAACAATCGGTCCATATTTACATAAGGCTTCCTTGATGTTTTCAACCGATGGAATATCATTCTCGGCAAGACGTCCCCATCCCGCAACAGAATATGTACGGTCCGGTTTCACACGGCATGACTGGTTTGATCCTTTATACGGAACATCTTTTTCCAGAATCGCCCCGCCTTCCGTAGTAAGAAACTGAAGGACAAACGGATAGTATCCGCCGCTGCAGCTTCCGCAGTCCTGTGATCCTTTTATTCTGGCGCAGTCTATTATATACTGCTCTGAAAAATCCAGATCTTTTTTATAAACAATTTTATAAACACCTTCAAGCTGCGCCATTGCCGCAAAAGCCCAGCAGCTTCCGCATCTTCCCTGAAACTTTACACTTGTCAAACCGCCGTTATCGCGCCAGTTAAAAGCTTTAGCCTTCGGATTGGCTTTTTTACCGATGAAAATAGGATCAGCCGGATCAGGTACTTCCGGATCTTTAACAGGATCAGGTTTCACCACCGGATCGGGTTTAATTATCGGGTCAGGTTTAGGCCGGGGTACAGGCTTAATAGGCAGAGGATCCGGTTTATCTCCGGTAATTTCCCTGATTTTCTGTGTAATAGCCCATGTAATACCGATTTCAAATTTTTTATTCTGAGCAATGAGGTCAATACGCATTCTGTCAATTTTGTCACTTACTTCTTCAACCATCATCTTATCCCTGTTTTTCTGTGCTTCCAGGTCATCGGAAAACTTATCGGCAAAAACAGCAGCAGATATGAAAAGAGAAATAACAGCAGCCGGAATAACCCTTTTTTTAAACATATTATAACCTCTTATTTATTATTGTATTAATTTAGCAAAAAAAATATAATTTTGCAATAATAAAATCTATGATTATATTATATTAAATATTGTCATAAATTTATTGCAATATAAGCAAGGATAAGGATAAATGTATATTTTCACCGGTTATCAGTATTTAAACTTATTCTGAATCAGGAGTAATTTATGAGAAAATCAGCAATATTCATAATATTCTTTTTTTTAATATTATCATGCGCATCCTCAGATAAAAAGACTAAAAATCCAGCTGAAAAAAATCCTGAAAAAATTAAAGACGGTATTTCAGAGGAATTTTGGGATGATAATTCTCTGAAAGGCCGCGGAAGTGTCGAGAATTTCAAAAAAACAGGAAACTGGGTCCTATTCGCCAAAGGTACCGGCGGAACAGTAAAACTTGCAGAAGGAAGTTATGTTAATGATATGCAGCATGGGGAATGGTTCTACTATTATCAGGACGGTTCTGTCAGACTGCAGGGGGATTTTGAACAAGGTCAGAAAACAGGAGAATGGACAGAATTTTATCAAAGCGGCAAAGTCCTTTCAAAATGCAAATATTCGATAAAAACAGATAACTCATCGGGAACCGCAGTTAAATATGGTGTAATTGAAGGCACTAAAATCACCTATTTTGAAAACGGGAAAATTCAGATGGAGGAAATGTTCCAGAACGGCCTGAAAAAAGGGAAAACTCAGATATATTATGAAAATTCGCAAACCCGGCAGACATCCTGGTATGAACAGAATCTTAAGAACGGAAAATTTAACGAATGGTATCCCAACGGAAACATAAAAGTAAACGGATTTATGAATGATGACAAACCGTCCGGGAAATGGACATTCTATTTCGACAAAGGCACCAAACAGATGGAAGGCAAGTTCGAAAAAGGACTTATGTCCGGAATATGGCGTACTTATTATACTGACGGCAAAGCGGAATCATTCGGAGAATACAGTGCCGGTAAAAAAACAGGAATATGGACTTATCTCAATCAGAAAGGACAGGTTACGCGGAAACTTACATTGAACGGTGACATGGTAGCCGGACGTTGCTGGTTGTATGAAAACGGAAAAATTACCGGTGAAGGTGAGATGTCCGGACTTGCCGATAAACCGGATAAAAACGGACAGTGGATAGAATTCCATCCGAACGGAAAAGTAAAATTCGAAGGCGCATATATAATGGGGAAACGAGAAGGGAAATTTAAAGAGTATTATCCATCGGGCAATCTTGAATCAGAAGGAGAATATATGATGGGTGAACTCAACGGAATCTGCACCTTCTACAGGGAAGACAAATCCATAGACGAAGAAAAATCCGGTAATTACATGATCGGAAAGAAATTCGACATGTAGATTTCCGTGATAATTTTTTTTATTTGAAGTAGTTTACTGCATTTCTGAAAATTTTCATTCCTTCACTGAACTCCGGCAGAGTTCCTCCTTTGCGCAGAATGACTTCTTTCTGATAAGCATAATCATCTCTTTGTGAAAAAAGAAAATTACGTTCGGGATGAGGCATCATACCGATAAATCTGCCTGTTCTGTCAGTGATGGAAGCAATATCACGCAGTGCACCGTTCGGATTCAATGGAAATACACCATTTGCCATTTTCCCGTTCTCATCACAGTAATATGCCGCTATCTGATCATTTTCTATCAGCTTATTAATTACTTTTTCATCTGCATAAAAATTCCCTTCACCGTGTGCAACCGGAACCTTAATTACGTCCATATCTTTGAAATAGATTTTGTTGTTCAATTTCAAATGAACCCATCTGCATTCATATCTGTTTTTTGAATTATGATCAAGAGCAACTTCCGAATGACCAAAATCGCCATAGCCGGGAACAATTCCAAGATTTGTCATCACCTGAAATCCGTTGCATATGCCCATTATAAGCACGTCCCTTTTCATGAAGGACATAAATTCTTCCGACAGATTATTAATAATTTTGGTTGCAAGAGCTTTTCCGCTTCCGGTATCATCACCATAGCTGAATCCGCCGGGAAAAACAAAAATCTGGTTTTCTTTCAGAATATTTTTATTTTCAATAAGATCATTTATGTGCCAGATTCTGACAGCTGCACCGGCTTCACTGAAAACATGTGCAGTTTCCTCTTCACAGTTTATTCCATATCCTGTTAGTATTATAACACCCGGTTTACTCATTACAGACTCCATCAATATTTATTAAATCTACTTGAATATTTCTCTGACAGTTTTTCCAGAGAACTGCTGAATATCACACTGCCGGACTTACCGGTAAATACAGCATTACTTCCTCCGACAGTTCCTATTCTGGAAAATCCGCCCTTTACCGTTTTTTCAAATTCATCCCTGTGCTCCGGATTTACGGAAACAAGAATCCTTCCCTGTGATTCGGAGAAAAAAAGCTCCTCTTCACTTAACTCACCTTCAGTTGCAATACTATCAATATTTATTTCAAATCCGAGGCCTCCTGCAATTGCGGATTTAATAACTGCAACAGCAAGGCCTCCCCTTTCAACACTAATTGATGATGCGATCAGATTTTTCTTAAAAGCATCATGAACGGAATTATACAGATTTTTATTTCCATCAATGTTTACGGAAGGAACCTTACCGCCTTCAACCGCACAGGCAGTTTCTTCAGATAAATAACTATAAAATTCACTGCCGTTTAATTCATCGGACGTAACACCTGAAAGATAAATCAGATCATTTTCAAATTTGAAATCAATTGACTGACAGTAACTGACATCATCTACAATTCCAATTGAAGAAATAAGAAGCGTCGGAGGAACGGAAATTTCAACCGGATTTAATTCAGAATCAAAGCCTTTAAAATCATTAAACATGCTGTCCTTGCCTGACACATACGGAGTACCGTATGCAACAGCCAGATCATAACAGGCCTGAGATGCCAGTTTAAGCTGGCCGAGCCTTTCACTGTTTGTTGAATCACACCAGCAGAAATTGTCGAGCAGGGCCATTTTATCAAGACTGCCTCCTGCCGCTACTGCATTTCTTACCGCCGTGTCAATTGAAGATGCAGCCATATTATAAGGATCATGTTCGCTGTATTCAGGATATAATCCCTGAGACAGTACCACACCCTTTCGGGAATTAAACAGCGGACGGATTACCGTTGCATTACTGTTCACATTTCCCCTTCCCTGAAGCGGCTTCAGAACCGAATTACCCTGAACTTCAAAATCGTACTGATTGGAAATGAAAGCAAAAGACGCTATATTAAGCCTTGACATCATGTCAAAAACGGCTTTTTCCAGATTTACCTTTTTATATGACGGTTTGTCTTTTTTTGTTACTGCATAGTCAGTTTCAAATTTTTTCTGAGGAAGACCGTCATGCAGAAATCCCATATCAATGTTAAAAACTTCACGCCCGTTATGACGTACAAGACCTCTGCCGCTGTTTGTAAACTTTCCGATTACTGTCGCTTCAACACCGCGCTTTTTCATCAGTGCGATAAACTGATCCGCTTTTTCTGGAGAAATTGATAGAGTCATTCTTTCCTGTGATTCACTTACCCAAATCTGCCAGGAGGCAAGACCTGGATATTTAACGGGAATTTTTTCAAGATCAACTTCAAAGCCTCCGGACTCTTTCGCCATTTCAGCGACAGAACATGAAAGTCCGCCTGCTCCGTTATCTGTTATGGAATTATATAAATCAAGATCCCTTGCTTCTTTTACAATTGCATCCGACATTTTTTTCTGGGTGATCGGATCACCTATCTGCACGGCTGTTGCAGGACTTCCTCCGGATAATGCTTCGCTTGAAAAAGTCGCTCCGTGAATTCCATCTCTTCCGACACGTCCTCCGGCCATTATTATCAGATCTCCCGGACGTGCGCTTTTCTTCACTGATGATTTTCCGTTTACGATTTTAGGAATCAATCCGATTGTTCCGACAAAAACAAGAGGCTTGGCCTTAAAGCGTTCATGAAAACGGATAAATCCCTGCGGTGTAGGAATACCTGACTGATTCCCGCCGACATTCACGCCCTGAATTACACCTTCCATTATCCGTTCCGGCGAAAGAAGTGCAGAATTCCGGTCTTTTGATCTGTAGACAGGCTTTTTATCATCAGGATCTGCAAAACAGAAACCGTATCTGTTTGCGACAGGTTTTGCTCCCATACCGAATCCCATTTCATCCCTGTTTACACCGACAATACCTGTAATGGATCCTCCAAACGGATCAAGTGCGGAAGGGCTGTTGTGCGTTTCAACTTTATCGGAAATAATATAATTTTCATCAAATTCGATTCCGCCGGCATTATCCTTAAAAACGGAAAGACATATGTTATCCGCTCCCCGGTCACGGCAGATTTTATCTGTTGCCGCTTTAATATAGCTTCTGAAAATACCTTCCGCGTCATCATCTATCTGTGCTGCAAAAATTGTATGCTTGCAGTGCTCGCTCCATGTCTGGGCAATGGATTCAATTTCAACATCGGTCGGTTTTCTTTTTTCGGTTTCATCAAAATATTTTTTAATTACTTTCATCGATTCAAGATCAAGAGCAAGCGGTCCGCGTCTTGAATTTTCAGAATCCATGATTCCGCTTTTCCCGAGTTCCGTCAGTTCAACATCGCTTAAATTCAGATCAATACTGCTGACATCACCGTCTTCATGAACATTTACAACAGGAATCAATCTGCTGAAACCGCCGGATGATTTATACTCTGCAGCAGTTAAAACCGTCTCTCTCTGTATCAGAGGATTATAAAGCTCCGAGGCTATTTCTTTAATCTGTCCGGACGTAAGAGAACCCGAGATAAAAAAAGTTTTTGTTGTAAATACCAGATCATCCTGTTTTGTCTTGTCTTTAAAACTGTCATATATAATATCAGTCACGGTATGGGCGACATTATCTGTCACTCCCGGAAGAAAACCGATTTCAACCGCTACGTCGAAATTCAGTTCTGATAACTGTTTGTTTACTGCATATTTCTGAGTTACAGGGTTTGCCAGACGGTCGGCCAGGAGAGTAATTTCCTTTTCGGTGAAATCCGCATTTATTAAATAATTATCAGCTATGATAATACTGTCAGTAAAAATCCCTATCTTTTCAAATCTTTTTTTTACTGATTTTCCTCTGTTGTCCGGAATGGCAGGATACACTTCAATTCTGTATTTAGCTTCCATACAATTCTCCATCTGAAGAGTTTTGATTAAAAATCGAATAACATTAAAAAATCTATTAAAAAATAATAAAATTCTGATTTTCAGTATATTGTCATAAATTCATACTTAAAATAACCGTCAAGATTAATTATTTCAATAAAGTATTTTAATTGCTTTAATAAAACCGGTATTTTACTGTTACATGATATCTATCTGACTATTTCAGTATTTTTGAAAAATTTTTATTTATCCGGATATAATATGGAAATTTCACTTCTTATAGTTGATGATGAAGTAAAAATCGCCGATAAAATTGCACAGATTCTAAAAAAAGAAAATTATGATACCGAAGTTTGTTCAAACGGAAAGGAAGCCATAGAAATTTTAAAAACCCGCAAATTTGATATCATTCTGACTGATATAAATATGCCTGAAGTTGACGGGTTTCAGCTCATGAACCATATCAAAACCAGCAAACTGGAAACAGTACCGATTGTTTTCACCGGCTATGCATCAATTGAAGGAGCCATCAAAGCACTGCATCTGGGTGCATACGATTTCATCCAGAAACCTGTTGACGGTGAAACGCTGAAGCACAGAATAAACAAAGCAGCCAATCATATTCTTCTGCAGCGCGAAAATGAGAAAAACCTTATCGAGCTTAAAAAGCTTAACAGGCTTAAGGATGAATTTCTGACTCTTGTGTCGCATGACCTTCGTTCACCGCTTTCAAGTATAGGAGGATATGCAGGATATCTTCTTAAAAAGGGGAACCTGAATGACAAACAGGAAAGATACATCAATGTCATTAAAGACATTTCAGATCATTTATATTCGCTTGTAAATGAACTACTCGATATCTCAAAGATAGAACAGGGAATTATTGATCTGAAAAAAGAGAAATTCAATATCGGTGAAATCATCAGTTCTTCGGTAAATAGTTTCATACTTTTGAGTATCGATAAAAAAAATGATCTTAAATTCATTAATAAACTGAAAAGAACTGAAGTCTGCATGGATAAGATAAAAATCATTCAGGTTCTGAATAACCTTATCAGCAATGCCATTAAATTCACAGAAGAAGGCGAAATAATCATTACAGCCGAATCACTCTCAGATAATTTCCTGAAAATATCAATAAGCGATACCGGAATCGGCATGAGTACTGAAGAAATTAATTTACTGTTCAGCAATTATTCAATAAACTATAAAACAGGTACACGAGGGGAAAAAGGAAACGGACTCGGTATTGCAATTTGCAGAAAGTTTATCGAACTGCACAACGGTTCCCTGGAAGTTGCAAGTTCTCCTGCAAAAGGTTCAACATTTAATATCATATTACCGGAGTTATAAAATGAGCAGGCCAAGAAGCAGCATTTTTAAATATATGATTTCATTTACTGTTTCAGTCATTCTGCTAACCGCAGCTTTCACTTTCATACTTCTGTCTTTTCAGAGTAAAAAGAATGCCTACATACGGGATTATCTTAACAGATTGTCTGAAACGGCTTCAATTGAAACTGCGGATAAATATTATTCAATTTCATTAATGATGAATTTTAAAAATTATGAAGAGATTAAAAATTACTTCCACACAGTCAACGACAGCCGTCTTCTTTCCGTAATAATTTTTTCACAGACTGAGGATGAAAATTTTTTCAAAGTCCGGGAAATTGTCAATATTGACAAAGCTTTTAAAACCCCTTACAGTCAGGGGAAAAGCATAAATTTATCCACCGGAAAAAACTACATTAAAAACGGTTTATATGAAGTAACCGCAGATCCGAGAATTTATAAAGAAAATAATTTTTTCTGGCAGAATGTATTTTTCCCGGTCAGGGAGCAGAATAAAACATACGTTGTTCAGCTTTACTGTAACACCTCATTTCTTGAAAATCCGATAACCGCCATTACCTCCGAAGATCTCTATTACCGGAAATATATTTTTATTTCTGTTTCAATTTTCCTTGTTGTGACTGTTCTGATATCCCTTCTGTACATGCATAACCTGACGCTGTTCATAAACAGTCTGGCCCATGTTGTAAAAAAAGCCGCCCGTGGTGAACCCGGATTTAAATTAAACACGGCTGCGGATGATGATTTCAAGGAACTGGCATATTCGTTTAATAATCTTATGTCTGAAATGAAGGAAAAGGACCGGAAAATTAATGAATTATCTGAAAAAGATTATCTTGATGATATATTTAAAACAGGTGTGCAGATGCTGAAGGAAAACAGGCTTGATGAAGCAGAATCCGTTTTCAACACCCTCAGCTACATTAAACCTGACGGATTCGGCAGCTATTTCAACCTGGGAGTAATAAATGCCAAACGGAAAAAATACGGAGTATCCCTTGAAATGTTTGAAAAAGCCAGGCAGGCAAATCCGGATCATGATCTTACTAATTCATACATAATGAAGGTTAAATACAGAATAAGCAATAATGGATGAAAAAATAACAAAAATTCTTAGCGGCATACCGGATCAGCCGGGTGTTTACATAATGAAAAACAGTTCAAATGATATCATTTACATCGGTAAAGCAGTATCATTAATTAAAAGAGTAAGCTCCTATTTTCAGAAAAACATACAGGATAAAAAAACCGCTGTTCTGGTCAGCAACATAGACAGTATTGAATATATAGTCACTTCCAACGAAATTGAAGCACTGCTTCTTGAAAATAATCTCATCAAGACACATAAGCCCAGATTCAATATCAGACTGAAAGATGATAAAAACTATCCGTATATTGCCGTTACATTTTCCGAGGATTATCCGCGTATTATCTATACAAGAATGATGACAAATGACAGAAACCGGTATTTCGGTCCCTACACGGATTCCAGCGCGGCAAAGAACGGTGTAAATCTGGTAAATGATCTTTTTAAACTGAAGCGCTGTACAAAAAAGCTGCCGCTTAAAAACGGCGAACGCCCATGCATAAACAACCAGATAGGTAAATGCTCCGGCGTCTGTACAAATTTGATTTCAAAAGATGAATATCTGGAAATTATTAAATCGGCAGTTCTTTTTCTTGAAGGTGAAAATCAGCATGCTGTTGAGTTTCTTACTGAAAAGATGAATTCCGCTTCAGCGGCCTTTGAATTTGAAAAGGCGGCAAAGCTGCGGGACATGATATTTAATATCCAGAAAATTTCCTTCAAACAGAACATTTCTCTTTCCGGCGGATTTGACAGGGATTATGCAGGAATTAAAATAAGCGATTCGGAAGCGGTAATCATACTTTTTGAATTCAGAAATGGAATCCTCTGCGGAAGAAAAATTACGATAATTGATAATATTGAATACAGCACCGTGAATGAAATTCTGCAGAGTTTCATTATTGATTACTACAAAAGAAACCGTATTCCTCTGGAAATTTTTGTCGAACATGAAATGTCCGATTCCGGAATTATCAAACAGTATCTTTCCACTGCTGCTGAAAAAAAGGTTTTCATTAAAAAAATAAAATCGGACGAAGATAAAAGCATTTTAAATCTCATTCATAAAAATATTGATGCAGTCATAATAAACAGGAAATCAGCCGGCATATTCAATGAAAAAACCGAAGGCCTTAATGAACTCCGCAGAATGTTTGATCTTCCGGATTTTCCTGAAAAAATGGTATGCTTTGACATATCAAATTTTCAGGGCACCAATGCGGTAGCATCAATGGCTGCATTTAAAAACGGTGTATCAGACAGATCACGGTTCAGAAAATTCAAAATTAAGGGTTATACCGAAGCCAACGATCCGGGCATGATACACGAGGCTGTAGCGCGTTTTTTACAGAATGTGACAAACGGAGAGGAGGAAAAACCGGATCTGATAATCATTGACGGAGGGCCTACCCAGCTTAAAAGGGCAATCGAAGCAAGAGACGCTCTCGGCATGAGAATACCGGTTATTTCAATCGCGAAAAAATTTGAAGAACTCTATTTCAGTCCGGATGAACAGCCTGTCAGGCCGGGCTATGACAGTCCCGCACTGAAAATAATTCAGAACATCCGGGATCAGACGCATGATTTCGGAGTAAAATATCACAGAATTCTCCGTTCAAAAAACACTTTAACTTCAGATCTGGACAGAATAGAAGGTATCGGAGAAAAGAAAAGAAATATACTGCTAAAAAAATTCAAATCCATTGATGCGGTTAAGAGTGCACAAATAGAGGAATTATCCGGAATAAGCGGAATCAGCAGAACAGATGCTGAAAAAATATATGCCTTCTTCCACTAAAAGGATAGTATCATTTTATAATTATTGAAAACCGGATTACCCTGTCTCCGCCTGGAATGTACATGTTATTCCCGGAAGCGGTTCCGGCCATCGACAGATAGCTTTTACTTACAAAATTAAGACTGTTGTCCACTCCGCCTTCAACAGCATTTTTCAGATGAAGAAAATCCTTATATCTGCTTTCGGCAATGACCCTGTCATTTTCAACAGATACAATTCTGAAATTATTTCTCTTCAGAAAGTATATAACTTCATCCGTACTTTCCGAATCAACTGCAATTTCGGTTTCTTTCAGTTCAGTTGTATTCTCCGCTATTACTCCATCAGAACGGACAGGAATATTGGAAGTGACAAAAGGTACAACAAGAATTACTGCAGCAACCGCAGCAGCCGCAAAAAAACTGTGCCTGTAATATGAATTGGACCATAAAAGTTTAATCCTTTTTTTCCTGCATCCGGAAAGTACATCACTCATAAACATATCTGTATCGACAATTACAATTTTTTTATAACCGGAAAGAGACCCGATACAATTTGAAAGTACTTTCAATTCCTTCAGGCATTCCGCACATTCTGACAGGTGTTCATTCTGAAAATCCGAACCATCACGTATGGAATCATACTGATCTGAAATTTCTTCAAAAGACATATGTTTTTTAGTCATATCAAACCTCTTGCAGCTAACCGTTTTTTAAGCATCTCCCGGCCCCTGTGAATCCTCACTTTTACATTCGACATTGAAATACCAAGTATTTTTACAATATCATCATAAGCCATCTCTTCAATATCACGAAGAATTAAAATTTCCTTATATTCCGGAGGCATTTTTATCAATTCATCATATGCTTTTTCCAGCAAATCATCATTGATTACAAAATGCTCAATATCTTCGCGTACATCTTCAAGATGAAAATCTGCTTCCTTGCCGTCCTCTGCTATAAAATTAAGCGGAACAGTACTGGTTCTTTTCTTTTTTTTAAGATGCGTTTTACATTGATTGGAAGCAATGCTGAAAAGCCATGTTGAGAATTTTGCCTCTCCCCTGAACTTTCCCAATGCTTCAAGAGCTGCTATGAATACATCCTGTGCAATCTCAAGAGCATCATCATAATTACGCACCTGGCTGTAGATATACCTGAAAAGTCTCTGCTGATAAAGCTCTACCAGATCCCCATAAAGACTTATGTGTCCATCGACAACCTTTTTAATTATTTCCGCTTCTGTTAAATTCGTCATTATCCGTTACAATTTGTTACAAAATCATTTAAAATTTTATTTTTTAATGATTTTTACAAATCTTCTTTTACCTACTTTTAATATACCTTCATTTTTAAAATTTAAATCAAGGTTCAGATCCGGACTTGTTATCTTTTCCCCATCAAGCGAAACACCGCCGCCCTCAATCAGCCTTCTGGCATCACCATTTGATTTTGCCATTTTTGCTTCGACCATCATTTTTACAATCCACAGGGTTCCATCATCATTAAGCATGGATTTTTCAACAAAAAACTCCTCAACTTCATCAGGAATATCTTTTTTTACAAAAACAGTATTAAATTCCTGAAGAGCCTTCTCCGCCGTATCTTTGTCATAAAACTGGGTACAGATATCTTTAGCGAGACTGACCTTAATATCCTTGGGATGAATACTGCCGTCAAGCATTCCGGTTTTTAACCGCAGTATTTCCGGTTTAGGGATATCCGTTACCAGATCAAAATATACATACATTAGTTCATCTGATATTGACATGATTTTTCCGAATATTTCCGAAGGCTTCTCATCTATACCGATGTAATTATTCAGCGATTTACTCATTTTATTAGTTCCGTCAAGTCCGACAAGAAGCGGCATGGTAATGATAACCTGCTGCTGGACATTGTATTCCTTCTGGAGATCGCGTCCCACAAGCAGATTGAATTTCTGGTCAGTTCCGCCAAGTTCAACATCAGCCTTCAGTGCAACAGAATCATATCCCTGAACAAGAGGATACATGAACTCTATTATTGAAATTGACTTCCCGCTTTTATATCTTTTCGAAAAATCATCCCTTTCAAGCATGCGTGCAACATTATAATGAGAAGTCAACTCAAGGACTTCCGCAAAATTCATATCAGCACACCATTTTGAATTAAACTCAATTATTGTTTTTTCAGGATCAAGTATCTTAAAAATCTGCTTTTTATATGTTTCAGCGTTTGAAAGAACTTCCTCTTTCGTAAGTTTCTTCCTTGTTTCCGATTTTCCTGTAGGATCACCGATCATTCCTGTAAAATCTCCGATTAAAAAAATTACATTATGACCCATCTGCTGAAAATGCCGCATTTTACGTATAAGTACTGTATGACCAAGATGGATATCCGGAGCAGTCGGATCAAAACCGGCTTTTATTGTCAGAGGACGCTGCTCTTTTTCCGACTCTTCTATCCTTTTTATAAAAACATCTTCGGGAATTATTTCTTCAGTTCCCCTTTTTAAAAGTTCAATGTCATTTTTTACCATGAAGATACTCCTGAAATATGATACATAAAATAAATATACACAATACTTGCTTTTTATTACAAAGATATGTCAAATAGTTTTTATTGACTGCAGCGGCAGGAATATGAAATCAGTCTTCCCTGAAAAGAAGTGCCGTAGAAAATACGGCTATACCTTCGTCCCTTCCTGTAAATCCAAGCCTTTCAGTTGTTTTCCCTTTGATGGAAACAAGGTCAGTGGAAATTTTCAGGATTTCCGAAATATTTTTTTTCATTTTATCGCTGTATAGTGAAATCCGGGGTTCCTGACAGACAATAACATTATCAATATTGATAATCCGCCATTTTTCGGAAAAAAGGTTTTCAGCCGTCTTTTCCAGAAGGATCATACTGCTGATATTTTTAAAAGAATCATCTGTATCCGGGAAAAGCCGTCCGATATCACCCAAACCGGAGGCACCAAGCAGAGAATCAATTATAGAATGGATAAGAACATCTGCATCAGAATGACCGGCAAGCCCCTTATCATGAGGAATTTCAACTCCTCCGATTATGCACTTCCTTCCGGAACAGAACGCATGTACATCAAACCCGCTGCCGACTCTCAGATTTGGAAGCATTTTATTCAAGGTTGAAAACATCGGCAAGTGAACTTAATTTAAGGACATTAAGCACTTTATCGCTGACCTGACTGATTTTTACTGTTTTGCCTTTTCTTTTCTGCAGTTTCAGCAGACTGATAAGAACTCCTACTCCGGAGGAATCAATATAATCAACATTTGCAAGGTCAATTTCAATATTTTTATCAGAATCCTGTCCAAGTTTTAATAACTTTTCCTTAAAATCCTTGATTGACATCATTTCAATATCGCCGGTGACATTTATCTTTACTGTTGAATCATTTTCTTCAATAGCTATATTCATTTTTGTCCCTCATTCTTTATTACATTATTAAAACATAGACACATTATGCAGTCAAATATAAAATATTTTAATAGAAAAATCAATTAAATTATTAAACGGCCGGGCAAAAATCAACAATTTCACATCTCAATTCCCGGATGCTTTTGAAATATGTCCTTGAAACAGTGTATATGATGTGAAACTTATTTTGAAGGAATGATTCCGCTTCAGGGGCCATACTCCAGAGTAAAAACTCTATATTATTTATGATAAGTTTCAAATGCTCATTATTTTTGCCAAAATACTGAAAAGAATCAAATTCAACAAATTCCGAACAGAATATTAATTCAGGATTGGCATTTCCGAATGGTTCAAGTTTTTCTACCCCTTTCAGAAGTTCAGCATTAAGGTTTCCGATTTCAATAACCGCATCAACATGATATCCGGCCTCTTCATTATTAATTCCGGTTACATGCTGCTTAAGTAAATTTATAAACTCTTTAACATTATTTTCCTTAATTGAGAACCCAAATGCCTGGTTATGTCCCCCGAATCTGTCAAATATATGTGAAAATTTCACAGCATATTCCAGTAAATTAATATTCTGCGGAGATCTTGCCGAACCTTTGATTATACCATCTCTGCTTATACTGAGGACAAAAGCCGGTTTGTTGAATTTATCGCATAATTTACCCGCAATAATACCGCAAATTCCCTCATGAATTGACAGATTATATATAATTAAATAATCACCTTGATCATATCCGGACATATCATTAAAAATTAAGGAAATAATTTCATCAACCATACTCTTTCTTTTATCATTGAAAGATTTTATCTGATCATAAATTCGACTGATATCAGAGGATGTCCCGGAGAAAAAATCAGCCGTTAATTCGGTCCGCCCGAATCTTCCGGGTGCATTTAACAGAGGTCCTATCGTCCATGCAATATTTTTAGAGGTAAAATTTCTGTAGCACAGATCGCGTATTTTTGCAACTGAAGGAATTTCTGATGATTTTAATCTGCACAGACCTGTATTAATAATAACCCTGTTTTCACCTTTCAGGGGAACAACATCTGCAATGGTTCCTATTGCTGCAAAAGGGGAAATTTCCGTCATAAAATTATATATTTTTTCGGAAAAAGAAAAGGTTATCAGATTGCTGATGTATTCCATATATTGAAGTTCAGAGTAGGAAAACTTTCTGAATTCCAAAGTTAATTTTTTCAGTAGTTTTTCAGTTTCGGGATTAAAGATAAAGGAATCAACCGTACGGAAATTTATACTTTCAGAAATCTTTTCCGGCAGAGAAACCGCATCCGTATTCAGAACAATTATAAAATCATCATCCGTATAATTCAAATTTTCCAGTTCGCCTGTTGCCCATTCGGAATATGAAAGGGTAACTCCATTGCTGGTTTTAAGCACATGATAATTTCCAGAGGATTCATGGATTAAAAAAACATTTCTGTTAAAAACGGGAAGATATGAAAACAGAAGGCCGTGCACAAGCTTATACGCCACACCTACACCTGCAAGATCCTTGAATTCGAAACCGCAGTCCGGACGTTTCGGATCAACACATATGCAATCCGGCAGCATAACATCAGGTTCATGATGATCACACACAATTACATGCATACCGAGACTTCCGGCATATTCAATTTCCTTAAAATCACGTATGCCGCAATCAAGAGTCAGAAGAACAGCAGCATCTTTGGAATGAAAATAATCAACTATTGCCGTAGTTAAGCCGTAACTTTCACCATTCTTTGGATAGTCCGCCACATAGGAAATACCGGATTTTTCCAGAAAGTTACGGATAAGCGAAAGTGAAGTAAGTCCGTCCAGGTCCGAATCAGAAAAAACCGCAATTTTTCCTTTTTGTGAAATTACATCACGTAAACATAAAACTGCCTCTTTTAAATCCTTAATTTCAAAAGGTGATTTCATTCTGTATATTTCAGGAACCAGAAAGGAAAGAAGTTCTGAATCATCCTGAAATCCCCTGGAAAGCAGAATTTCTGAAATAGTTGGAGGAATATCATATTTTGCGGATAAAGGTTCTGCCTGCTCTTTTTGAGGAACATTTATTATCCAGTTGCTTTTCACAGAAAATTATTTCCTGTCTTTCGGCCTTTTGGATTTAACACGCTGTCTTGCAAGGAATTCAGTCTTCTCATTTGAAGATGATGAAATGTATTCAACCCGGAAGTCATCCTGAGCAGAAAGTTTCTGATTAAGCATTTCGGCATTTTTCTGAATAGTTTTATTTTCTGTTCTTATTTCAAGATTGATTATTTTCACAAGTGTACTGTCGGAAATACGGAACTTTGCAGCTCTTGCAGAAAAATAGGATGCAACCTCAATTGATTTACTTATTGCCTCTATTGCTGCCGTTTTTTCGGAATTTTTAATAAGCTTAAAATGAAGTTTTCCAATCTGTTTTTCTTCTTCATCACTAATGACAATACCTGCCTTAAAAAAGTCTCCGCCGCTTGAAACCGCGATATTGAAGTTCAATAATGCATTAACAGGTATTGCATTAAGTTCGGCACCTTCGAACAGTTCATTTACAGAATCAGATGATGATAAATTATCCGCCGGTGAATGTGATCCCTTTTTCAGAATCACTTTTTTCCTAACCTTTGCCTTATCATATTTGTTAAGCATATCTCTTGCGTCAAGAATCATGGTTGAAATCTGCTCAGCCGGCAGTTTTGATATTTCTGATATTTTATTCAGATCCTTGCCTTCAGCAAGAAGCTGAAGTACCCTGTCAATGTTAAGAAGCATTTTTTCTCCTAATTTTCCCTGTATAGAAATTTACCGCAATTCTGACATGATATCAGTTTTTTATTATCACCTAGATCATTCACGTCATTTACCGGAAGAACATTTCTGCAGCCGCCGCAGGCATTTTTTTCTATTACTACTATCGCCTTCCTGTTTGATGAATTCAGAAGTTTAAGGAATTTTGACTTTACCTGTCCGGAAAGCAGATCAGAATTATCGTCAACGGCTTTTCTGTTTTTTTCAGCTATCTCCTTAAAACGCTCAATCCGTTCGGTCATCATTAAAACATGCTTTTCAATATCCGCAATTTCCTGAGGCATTTTTGACTCCAGATCCGCGGATTCTGAATTAAGATTTTCAAGATCACTCATTTGAGTAAAGGTTTCTTCTTCAATAGTGTTTTTATTTTTCCGAATTGTTTCTATTTCACTGTTGAATGCATTCATCTGCTTTTCATTCTGTGCCGAATTACTTTTCTCAGCCAGATCATTTTCCTTTCCGGCAAGTTCAAGAAGCAGTACTTCATTCCGGTTTACAGCCGACTTCAGGTTTTTTATCCTTGTTTTCAGTTCATTAAAACCGGATTTTTTAATTTCTATTTCTTTTTCTGATTTTTTAATTTCATTTTCTGCAGATTCTATTTCTTTTTCAGCACGGACAACATTATCCCAGTATTTCTGAAGTTCAATCATATGTCTGATTTCATCAATCATTTACATCTCCAAATATACCTTAATGGGATTTTTTTCCTCATCACTGAGTATAATACTGCAATCATCAAGTTTTGTATGTTCATGTAAATCATTTTTAATTATTTTTTTGAACATTTTTTCGGAATCGTAATGTCCGATATCCGCCAGACAAATACCATAAAGTTCGGCTTCTTTTGCGTTATGGAACTTCATGTCGGCTGTAATCAGCAGATCTGCATTCAAATCAGCGCTTTTTTTAAGAAAGGAGCTTCCTGATCCGTTTATGATAACAGCTTTATTAATCAGCCTTGATTCGTCGCCCGAATACAAAATATAATCTGAATTCAGTCTCGTTTTCATATGTTTGAGAAATTCGGAAAATACTGTTTTACCGGATAAATAACCGATTGATCCATACCCTCTGGCATCCGAAGAAATCTCAGGCTCAAATACAGTCTGATTTCTGAACCCCAGCAATTCTCCAAGAAAAAGCGGATATTTCCGGTCCAGACATGTATGAACAGATATGACAGAAATTTTATTTAACACAAGTTCGGCGATCAGCCTCCCGTGTTTATCTGAATAGTTTATACTTTTTAAAGGATTGAAGATTAATGGATGATGGGTAATGACAAGGTTGCATTTTTTTACGACAGCCTCTTCTAAAACCGCGGCATCAATATCCAGTGCGATCAGAATATTGCCGGCGGTTTCATCTTCGAAAAGTATCTGCGGTCCTGAATTATCATATTCTTCCTGCGCTCCGAATAAATAAAGTCTGTCAAGCACGGTGCATATTTCAGATATTTTCATCACTGCTCCTATTTAATAAACATTGAATCTCCATATGAAAAAAAACGATACTTTTCCCGGACTGCTTCATTATAAGCATTCATTATCAGATCATGGCCGGCAAAAGCAGATACCAGCATCAGCAAAGTTGATTTCGGTGTATGGAAATTTGTAATAATGCTGTTAATTGATTTAATTTGATAGGGCGGATATATGAAAATGTCCGTTTCCCCTCTTCCCGGAATGTTCATTCCGTCCTTAAATGAACTTTCAAGTACTCTGAGACTAGTAGTACCGACCGCAATTATTTTTTTTCCCGCAGACCGTGCATCATTTATTTTCGCAGCTGCAGTATCCGTAAGCTCGAAGGATTCAGAGTGCATTTTATGCTCACCGATATTTTCCGTCCTTACAGGACTGAATGTCCCCCATGAAACATCCAGTGTAGTGAAAATTGTATCAATATTTTTCTCAGCAAGTTTATCAAACAGATCATCCGTAAAATGAAGTCCCGCCGTCGGAGCTGCAACGGCGTTACCGGCCGCGGCATAAACGGTCTGATATCTTGTTTCATCCAGTTTTTTTGCATTTCTGTGTATATATGACGGTAAAGGCATATTACCTATTGCTGATAATATATCATTTGTAAACGGAACAGATGTTTCAGTCTCAAAAAAATCTCCTGACCGCTTTATAATTCTGACAAAAACAGTATCATCTTCCACAGCATGAAGAAATTCCCCGGGACGGATTTTTTTCATCCGGTTTGTAAGAATCAGCCATGACATTTCATTAATTTTACGGACAAGTACAGCTTCAACAACAGCGCCGGTTTCCCGTCTGAACATTATCCTTGCGGGAATAACCCTTGCATTGTTGAAAACAAGTACTGAATCACTATCAATGAAAAGAGGCAAATTATAGAAATGTTCATGCATAAATGATTCCGTTTTACGGTCCAGAATAAAAAGACGGGAATCATCACGATTCTCTGCCGGATACTGCGCTATAAGATCTTCAGGAAGGTCAAAGTCAAAATCATTCAGATTATATGTAATATTTTCAGACATAAATAACTAAATACGTAAAAATTCAATTCCCCGGTAGTATTTTCTGAGAATTTCAACATGATCAAGTCCTTTCATCGCCATTCCCCTTGCACCATACTGGCACATGCCGACTCCATGACCGTAACCATGTCCTGATATTCTTATCACATTGTTTATTTTTGAAGTGGTAAAATACAAGCTTTTTATTTTTTTCGCACCAAGAAACAGTCTTAAATCATTTCCTGTAAGGGAGGTAACTCCGCCCGTATGCTTAATAATGCATTCAATTATGCGGCCATTATGCTTTTTAAAAGTAATACCCTTTAAAGAGCCTGCGGAAGGATTCTTTTTTAACAGAGCCGACCTGAATTCATTTAAATTCACCTCTTCAGTCCAGGTAAAATAAGGTGAGTCAGAACAATATGAACATTTTTCATCATTCAGATAGGATATTTTTTCACCCTGCCATACAAACTGATTGGAAATTGTTTCTCCTCCGCATGTGGAATGAAAAAAAGCAGCTATTGGCTTTCCGCCGCTCACCATTATAACTCCGGCTGTAAGAAATACTGCTTCATTTGAAACCGGACCTTCTACGGAACATCCCTTGTACACCTGAAAACTTGTAGTTGCATCAAGATCATAAACAGTATTTTTAGCGGATGCAATATGATTATAGGCATATGTTCTTGCTGCAATTGCCTGTGCTTTCAATGCTTCAATCGGCCAGCTTTTTGCCATTTCGGAAGGAACGACACTGCATAGGTATTTTTCAATATTCACGTGATTTATAACAAGCATGGAATCATTTTCTTTCTGAATGACAACATTTCCGCGGTACGGCGTATCATTTATTCTGATAATTTCATCTGCCGACGATATTCTTATTTTGCTTTTCACATCAGCTGCTGAAACTGAAAAACTTTTTCCGTTGAAAATTTCGGAATTTCCGCCGTCATAAACTGATATATTTTTTGCTGAACTGAAAACAGTTCTCTGTCCCGTTTTCAGAATAAGAACCTTCACAGTACGAACAGAACTGATTTTTCTCCGTGAAGAATCTGAAATATAATTTTTCGGCGGAGTACATCCGTAATAAACAACTGATAGAATCAGCACAAATGACAATATAATTTTTTTCAGCATCATTAAGCCTTCGGATGAAATTGTTTATGATAATCCTGCAGTTTTTTCTTAGCAAGATGCGTATATATCTGTGTTGTCGATATATCCATGTGACCAAGCAGCTCCTGAACGGATCTCAGGTCAGCACCGTTTTCAAGCATGTGAGTGGCAAATGAATGTCTCAGGGTATGCGGGGTAATGTTTTTTACTATATCAGTGCGGCCGACATAGCCTTTAAGCAGACGCCAAACAGACTTTCTGTTAAGCTGTGATCCTTTTTTGCTGATGAAGAGATATTCACTTAATCTTATTCCCAGAATTTCCTCACGGGATTTTTTCTGAAATAATTTAATCAGCCGGAGCGCCTCAGCACCGAGAGGTACAAGCCTCTCTTTATTGCCTTTTCCTGTAACTCGAAGAATATTATTTTCAAAGTCCACATCGGTAAATTTCAGGTCAATCGCTTCCGTAATCCGCAGTCCGCATGAATAAAGAAGTTCAAATATCGCCTTGTCGCGCAGCTCATACACATCTGTTTCGGATATTGAATCAAATAGTTTATCTACTTCCTCTGTCGTCAGAAAATCCGGAAGTGATTTTCTTATCTGCGGTGTTTCGATTTTAATTGTCGGGTTTTCAATGTTATCAACAGCCGCATTTGAAATAAAATTATAAAATTGTCTTATTGCAGCAAGTGACCGCGCCATTGTTCTGGAGGAATTATGTTTTTTGGTTTTTTCAAAGGAAAGGAATTTCTGAATGTCATCCTGATTGGCGGTAAGTATCGATTTATTTCTATCTTCAAGAAATTCACTGAATTTTTTCAGATCATATGCATAGGAATAAATAGAATTCGGCGATAATCCTTTTTCAACTTTTAAGAATCTTTTAAATCTCGTTATCTCTTTAGTCTCTTTCAACTTGTTTCTCCTTAGCACAATAAAAGGAACATTGTTCTTTAATCTATTATATTTATCGGAAGAAACAAGATTATGTCTTTATAGTATTTTTTAAATATGTCTCATTTTTTGAAGAAATAAAATTTATTCATATCTTAAAGCATCTATTGGATTAAGTTTAGCCGCTTTTTTCGCAGGATAATATCCGAAAAAAATACCTACGAAACATGCAAATGAAAAAGAGATAATTATAGATAACAGTGAAAAGTAGAATTGCCATCCTAGCATCAGAATAATAATGAAATATATCAGGTAACCGAGAAGAATTCCGGTAATTCCGCCGAGAACGCACAGTGTCACCGATTCAATTATAAACTGCATCAGAATATCCCTGTTTCTGGCTCCAATGGCCATTCTGATTCCTATTTCCCTTGTCCGCTCGCTGACAGAAACAAGCATAATATTCATAATACCGATTCCTCCTACAATGAGCGATATTGACGCGATTCCGATCAGTAAGGAGGACAGAGTAAGCGATATATATTCGGCGATTTCAAGATTCTCATCATTGGTCAAAATCACAAAGTCGTCCTTTTCATCCGCAGTCTGATTATACTTCTGCCTGAAATAACTTTTCAGAATATTAATTGCTTTCCCGAGCGATTGCTCATCAACCGCTCCGACAAATAATTCCGTTCTGATTTTTTCATTTTTAATTCTTGAATGAAATGTCATATATGGCATTGCCACAAAATCATCAAAATCAGTCTGTGTAAATGTCAGACCGCGCGGCTCCAATGAGCCGATAATTCTGAACGGTTTCCCGTCAATTATTATTTCCTGACCGACAGGGTCGGTAAAACCTATGAAATTCTTGCGGATAGTGTCACCGACTATTACTACATTTTCCAGATTATCCATCTGTTCCCTGCTGAAATATGATCCGTATTTTAATTTCCAGCCCTGTATCTGAAAAAAATCATTTTCTACAGCATTTAACAAAGTCGATGCAACCTTGGAACCTTTTGATATTCTGATATTTTTTTCGGTTGTATTGAGAGAAGCATATTTAATTTCATAAAAATTATCGCGTAAATATTTTGAGTCTTTTGCCGTTATAAATTCTTTTGGGCTTCCCTGCACCACAACAGCATTCTCACCGAAAGAAAAAACTTTCTGCCTGACTACGATTTTTGCACTATATCCGAATCCGACCATCATAATAACGGATGCAACCCCGATCACAATCCCGATACTTGTCAGTGTTGAACGTGTACGGTTTTTTTTCAGAGTTGTTATTGCAGAATGTATGCTGATGGAGAGTTTCATTTATACAATTCCCTTGTATAACCTGCATTTTTCTTCTTCTTGGTCAGAACATCCTGGATCAGCTTGCCATCCCGGAAAACAATTTTACGTTTTGTAAAATCAGCTACTTCAGGTTCATGGGTTACAATTATTATTGTAATACCCAATTCATCATTAAGTTTTCTGAAAAGATTCATTATATCATTTGTGGTTTTGGTATCAAGATTTCCTGTAGGTTCATCTGCTAGAATAATCGCCGGATCATTTATCAGGGATCTTGCTATCGCAACCCGCTGCTGCTCACCGCCTGAAAGCCTGCTCGGAATATGATGCTCACGCCCTCCAAGCCCTACCAGTTTCAGCAGCTCCGCCGCTTTTTCTCTCATCTGCTTTGAACTGACGGTACCTCTGTAGAAAAGAGGCAGCTCAACATTTTCCAGTGCAGATGTCCTTGCCAGTAAATTGAATCCCTGAAATATAAATCCGATTTTCTGATTTCGAATATCCGCCTTCTGATCATTATTCAGGGAACTTCCGTCTATACCGTCAATTATATACTTGCCCAATGTCGGTGAATCAAGAAAACCCAGAATATTCATAAAAGTTGATTTGCCGGACCCTGAAGGACCCATTATTGCAAGAAATTCGGATCTCTTTACAGCCAGATTAACGTCCGATAGTGCATGAACTGCAATATCCTCTCCTGCATTATATATTTTTGATAAATTTTTAATTTCAATTACATTTTCAGCTTTAGCCATAACCGATCCTTATTTCACAGCATTTACATGAATACCGATAAGCACTTTATCTTTCTCAGACAGTTCACCGCTGACAATCTCGGTGTAAGTGTCACCATACAGACCCGTAACAACCGGTACTTCTCTCATCGGCAGCTCTTTTCCGGATTTTTTATCATAAACCCAGACAAATTTCTCACCCGGTTTTATGGATTTATCAACCGGAGAAACGAGCAGAGCCTGATTCTGCACCCTTAACACATTCTCCTTTTTATTTACATCAACGGTAGCGGTGACCGTCATTCCCGGTCTGAGCAGCTCATCATTATTCTCGCATTCAACAAGTGCCTCATATGTTACAACGCTTTGCTTTGCGGTAGGGTTCATTCTGACCTGTTTGATTTCACCCGAAAACACATTATCCGGATATGCGCTTACTGTAAAGGTAAGTTTCTGACCGTTTTTAATAAATCCGATATCAGCTTCATCGATATTAATTGTAAGTTTCATTTTTTTCAAAGTAGTGGATATTAGAAACAGCGGTGTATTACCCGCCACTTCCGATTTTTCTTCAATATAGGACTGGATAACAATGCCGCTGACTGGAGAATACACGTTCTTTTTCTTAACATTTTCAGCACGGTTATTGTACTGCTCAAGCACATCTTCATAGGTTGAATATTTTCTGTCATATGTCAGTCTGACTTCATCATATTCTTTTTTGGAAATTAACAGTTCATCATATAATTTCTTCTGAATCTTTAGAAACTGACGGTAATTATCAAGATCATTTTTTGCAACAGTATAGGTACTTTTATAGGAATTATAAGCATCGTCCACCGCATCAGACTTAATTCTCAGCAGAAGCTGACCTTTTGAAACTTTATCATTATAAACGACATTATTTTCAATAATTTCTCCGGGAATTTCACTCTTCACAATAATACTGTCATACAGTTCAAGCTTTCCGCTTACCGAAATTGTCTTTTCAACAGCTCCACGGTCTACATCACCATACTCATATGAAATTTTTGATTCTTTATTACAGCCTCTGATAACAAGGATTATTATTACTGCAATTGCTGCTGCAAGAAACAGCACACTTTTTCTGGATTTTATTTTGAACATAATTCTTCCTCACTGATACCGATTATATGGGCAATTTTTGTAACTGTCATTAAATAATCAATCTTCAGGGAAAAATTCTGAGTTTCAACCTGAAGAAGATTTTCATTTGCTGTATTTATATCTGTAATATCCGCAATTCCCGCATTATATGATTTTTCAATTAATTCAAAATTTTTCTTTGAATTCAGAAGTGTCTTCTCTGAAATTTCTATCTGCCTTTTTAAAAATTTCAGCTTTTCAAAATTGGTAAGCAAACTCTGGTTTACCTTCAGAATAACACTTTTCTCATCATAAACAGACTGGTTATATTGTGAAATCGATTTTTCAATTTCAGAGTTTATGGCGCCTCCCCTGTAAATTGGAATTGCCAGGCTGAAAGTAATACCGAAAACCGGACTCCAGTTATTTACCTCCATACGTGTTGATAAATCTTCAGTATTGTAAGGATCAACAGCATTTCCGTTTTCAAAACCGGCAAATGCATTTGTAGAAACTGTAGGAAGACGTTTTTCCCTGGCTGAAGTAATTGTCTTTCTGGCCATCTCACGTTTCATTTTTGCAATTGAAATTTCCGGGGAAAGTATGATCGAAATCCTTTCAAGCTGTTCATAAGTCAGGTTAAAAACAGGTAAAGTCAGATTAGTATCAATAACAAATTCTGTTTCAGGTTCAGAAATCCCCATGCTTAAAAACAGGGCCGATCTCGCGTTTTTCTCATCCTGCACTGCAATTTCATACTCGAGACGCAGCTGATTATACTGTATTTCAATGGTATTATAGACATAAGGCCGCAGATTACCGGCTTCAAAATATATCGTATTTTTTCTGTAAACAAGAGAATATTTATCCAGGATTGTTTTACGTAACATTGCATTATTCATGGCCTTAATATAGTTAAAATATGACTGTTTAACCTCAAAAATTATTTCATTAAGTTTAATCTTGCCTGTCAGTTTGTTCAGATAAATAGCATCCTTGCTTAAATCTATTGCTGTATCCCGTCCCGGAATAAAAATACCATAAGTAATACCAATACCGGCCGTAAGTGCCATACTGCCAATCGCCTCCGAACCTGACACATCGCCCTTTGAGGTACTTACGCTTCCGTCAATCTGTACGGTTTTTGAAGATTCTGCTTTCTTCAAACTGGACAGATATATTTTTTCAGTTTCCTGCATATATTTGATTTGAGGATTATTTTCAAGTGCGATTTGTACACAATCAGAATAGGTAACAACCTTATTTTCAGCAGCTGATAAATGATAAGTAAAATTCAGTATCAGAATAAAGATAATTATCTTTTTTAACATTATTTCCTTTACCTTTTTTAAACAGGATAAACAGTACAGTTATTATTAAACGCCTGATTAAATGGCGGCAAAATAAAATCAGCTGTTGCAATTATTATTTAAAAGGATTTTTATACAATTGTCAAATTATAATTTTACTCTAATTTTGTCACACATTTTATATCAAAACATACAAATAAATTTCACCCAATGTACATATAATCGTCCAACACATGCTGATTCTTGAATTTTTGATAAATTGGCAATTGAAATTAGTTTAATTTTTTTTGATTTTTTTTGTTGACAGTTCCGCTATAAAATTCGATATGTTTACTCACGTTTGCTGGTGTAGCTCAATTGGTAGAGCAACTGATTTGTAATCAGTAGGTTGGGGGTTCAATTCCTCTCACCAGCTCACAGGGTGAGGTTCCCGAGCGGCCAAAGGGAACAGACTGTAAATCTGTCGGTGTCACCTTCGAAGGTTCGAATCCTTCCCTCACCAATAAAAAAAAGCTGTCAATTGACAGCTTTTTTTTATTTTAAGCGCATAATAATAATCAACTATTAAGTTTTTTAAGCATTTCTTCAATTTGAGCATCATCAAGACCATGAGCCTGAGCTCCCTGCTCAATTGTTTCAAAAACAGCAATATGACAACCAATACAATGCAGACCATATGCACCTAATATTGGAGCTTTATCGGGATATTTATCCAAAAGCTCTCCAAATGTCATATCTTTATTAATATCACTCATTATAATATACCTCATTGAAATTATGGTTAAAACATTTATTATATTATTATTTTAGCAAGAATTTTTTTAAAAATCAAAAAAACTTCCCGTTCGGGGAAGTTTTTTTGATTTTGGAGTTTTTCTATTTTTTCTGATCTTCAGCAGCAAGACTCATCTGGGCAATTGCCAGTTTTGCAAGAGGAATTGAATAAGGGGAACATGAAACATAATTTAATCCGACTTCTGCGCAAAACCTGATATTTTCTGGATCTGCACCATGCTCTCCGCAAAGACCGATCTTTATGTTAGGACGCGTCAACCTGCCACGAAGTGAAGCAGTCGCTATCAGTTCTTTTACCTCGTCTCCAAGTACCTGGAACGGATTATGCTGTAAAAGGTCATAAAGGGTATAACTTGGAAAAAATGAATTTGAATCATCCCGTGATAGTCCGTATGTTGTCTGAGTTAAATCATTTGTACCAAAACTGAAAAACTCAGCATATTGAGCAATATTACCGGCTCTTAATGCAGCTGCAGGAAGCTCAATCATGGAACCGACCTTATATTCAATATCCTTTATTCCATATTCTTCACAAACTTCATTTTTAATATCACGTATTCCTTTAACTGTCGTTCCCTCAATCTTCTTACCGTTTTTAATGAATTTTAATTCCTGTTCGCTCATTACAATAGGAATCATGATTTCAGGTTTAACATTAACTCCTTCTTTTTTCAGCATACATGCCGATTCAAAAATGGCACGGCATTGCATTTCATAAATTTCCGGATATGTAATAGCGACACGGCATCCTCTGTGACCGAGCATCGGATTCATCTCATGCAGTTCTTCACATCTTGAAGCAACATCCTGAAGTTTAAGCGTTTTGTCTTTCTGATGGACAAATGCCAGAAATTCCTTCATTGCGGCTTCCGAACGCGGAAGAAATTCATGTAAAGGAGCATCCAGAAGTCTTATTGTTACCGGGAGACCGTTCATAATTTTAAATAATTCATAAAAATCCGACCGCTGCATAGGACGCAATTCATCAAGCACTTTTCTCCTGTTCTTTTCACCCTGTGCAAGAATCATCTGTCTGAATTTCATAATTCTTTTTTCATTAAAAAACATATGTTCGGTACGGCAAAGACCTACACCCTGGGCAAGAAACTGTCTTGCAAGTGCGGCTTCCCTTGGCTGATCAGCATTTACTCTGACATCAAAATCACCTACAAATTCCTGTGTAAGTTTAACGAACTCAAAAAGACCGTTTTTATCAAAATCAGGTTCAATAAGTCCGACTTTACCAAGATATAATGTAGGAACATCATAAAATGGCACATTTAATGAAATGTATTCACCTTCTTTGACGGTCTGCCCCTGTATTGTAAATGTATTTCCCTTAATTTTCATATCCGGCTGAACAGTGGCAACTTTACCGAGACTTCTGGCAACAACGGGAGCATGCGAAGAAAAACCGCCCTCAGTACTGATAACGCCCTGTGCCACTTCAATCGCTTTTACATCTTCGGCATAAGTCGCTTCCATTACAAGAATCATACTCGTATCTTCACCGTGAAGCATGGCCTTTTTATATTCTTCAAGCAGCTTCTCCGTTGAAAAATAAACCTTCCCTATCGCGGCGCCTGAAGAACCGGATATTCCGCCTTTCATGCTTTTTATGCCTTTAATTGTACGCGGATCAATAATTGGATGCAGAAGTTCATTTAACTGAACAGGCTTCATGTGATTAATTATATACTTTGAGTCCACAATTTTTTTCTTTTTTAGATCAATCAATGTTGCGAGATGGGCCTGTGTTGATTTTTCATCAACTTCCCGCTGCTCTACCAGCCATAAATTTCCTTCTTCAATAGTAAATTTAATATGTCTGATTTCCCTGAATTCCTCTTCAACTTTCCTGCCTATTTGCGCAAGCTTATCAAAATATTTTTTATCAATATTATTTATAGTTTTCCCGTTTTTTTCAGACACATCAAACTCATTTTGAAGATATAATCCCTGTATTTCATTATTGCCGGTAATCATATCTCTGGTATAATAATAACCTGAAAATGAATTTTTGCCTAGATTACCGTAAACCATTGCCTGAACCATCAGAGTTAAGGAATTATCTACATCAATGTCGGAATCACAGTATTTTTCAGCAGCTTTTTTAAGAATCATGCTTAATTGATCATAAACATCATCATAAAAATTAGCCTCAAGTATTTTTTTATCACTTTCAATACCCTTTCTAAGCTGCTCGGGAGTCTTCTTAACAGAATCAGAAAACTTTCCAGGCTCAACATCAAGAAGTTTGGTTCCAATGCTTTTAAGAAGAAAAGCGAATTCGCCATATGCAAATGTCTCATCTTCAGTTGATTTAGCAAAACCGCGAACAGTATCATTATTAAGTCCTATATTATGTATTGACGGGAAAAACGGAACATTCAAATCGGAACTTAACACAACCTTCAGTAATAAAGGGTTGGAAGGGTCGCCAAAAACCTTACCCATTTCCTTTTCTATTGTAGCAATGTTACTCTTCAGCATCTGTTTAAGATTTACTTCATTAAGCTTTTGCGTTAATTCGGAATCAATTATAAAACCCGGTACAATAGGGAAACCCATCTGAGCCAGATCGACAGCTCTTCTTCCCCTGATTCCCAGCCGGTTTCTTACTTTATCATCAACTTTTTTCAGACTTTTATTAAAATAAATTATATTTTCCATTACGGATATTCCTCCAAATAGTAACCATTATTAAAAAAGATTAAGTACCTGACCGACGGATCCTTTAAGAAACTGCTCAAAACGCGGACTTGCACCCTCAAAAAGATATTTCTGAAGTTTAGATACATCTTTAATATTTTCACCGACAACCTGAAAAAATATCAGACCATGATGTTTAACCTTTCCCCACTTAAAAAGAGAATTAAGGTCGTTAATCAATTCACCTTCATAAAAAACAATTACATCAAGAGTCGGATGAGTCAGCTTAAAGCTTTCAATAATTTTTTTCCATGACTCTACATTTCCATTATGGAAAAGTTCATTTGTTACCTGAACTGAATACTTCGGAGTACTTCGTCTCTGACCGCCGCCTACTGCAGCCATCTGCTGTACAGGCTGAGGCGGTTGTACAGGCTGAGCTTTAGGCTTATAACTGGCATCTATAAAGTCCTTATTGGCAAATACATCTTTTCCGATTAAAAGTGCTTCCATTGCCTTGATGGATTCTTTTTCAATCTTATCATTTCCATCTTCATTTTTCAGATATTTAGAATATATTACAATTAAATGATCAGAAGAAAGTTCACGGACTTTATTCCAGTGATTTTCATTTTTAGGATTTATTACAAAAACAGAACCGTTTGGATTGAAATAAACAATAACAAGATCCAGGGCGGTCCATTTGGAAGTTACGTTAACAATTTTGGTGAAATCATTTATTGTCACCGGAATATCGAAAGCTTCATAGGTATAATGAAATTTATCCTTTATTACGGCTCCGACAATCGGCAGTATCTGTGCAGACTGCACTTCCTCTTCATCTAATTCAAGATTTAATATATCAGCAAGATTTTCTCTTGTATCAACCCCGTCAACAACTTCTGATACCTTATAAAAATGCCTGAGCGCTTTATTAAAATTAGCTTTAGATCCGAGAGTATAATAAGTAGAATCAAACATATTAAGATCCCTCCCTCATATAAATAAATTTTATCAATTATAAAACTCTTAACAGATTAATAGCAAGTAATTATTGAAAATTTTAATTAAAATAATAAAAAAAAAGCTGCCGTATGGCAGCTTTTTAATTTTTATTAATCAGTTATTACAGTTCTTTTAAACCTGATTTTTTAGATTTAGCTTTTTTTGGTGAAAGATCTACTGAACCTGAAATGTCATCCGAATTTGTTTTGTATGCCATTTCAAACAGATTCTGTTCAGAAGCGTCGTCAACTGAAAAAGACTGATCAATATCTTCACGGATTGTTGATCTGCGTCTTTTAAATGTTGCGAATGCAGCATCCTGAAATCCTTTAGATACACCTGAAAGGAATTCATTTAATACGTTTGCCATTCCTTTAAGCATGAACTGTTTTCTCTTGATGGTTGTTACATTAAGATCAAGAATCATACCCGGCTGTATGTGATGCGGATTTACCTGATATGTGAATTCATTAAATCTTTTAGTTACATAATCAACCCTTTCGTCAAGGATTACACGCTCAATAGGATTCTGATAGCCGTGAAGTTTCTGAAGCTGATCCTTGTAAGTTGTAAGTCTTCGTTTCAGGAACTTGATTCTATCTTCATATGTTCTGTTATTTTTTTCTACAAAAGTGTTTTCACAGTAAAGCATTCCAAGGTCATCTTTGTGTACAAAAGACGAATCATGTTTTTCTGCTTCTTTTCTTCTCAGCCACTCACGGTTCATGAGACGTTTTGAAAGATCTTCGAAATCTTTAAGAGATCTGAATCTTTTAGATGACTGGTAATGAGCATCAAGAACATCGCCGACTGTTGAAATTTCACGTGTGAAAGCATCCATCTGTCTGTCATATTCACGAACAGTTTCTCTTAACTGAGCCTGATCATAATATGCAAGTCTGATGTCGTATCTTTCATCAGGAAGAAGAGTGTGATCCTGCTCTTCATATTCCTTAATGATACAAACACGCGCGTTTTTCATGTTATCACAAACCTGATAACCAAGTTTTGATGTATCAAGAATAGAAGTGATTGCATTGATTGTAGTATTATAACCCCTGTTTCTGATGTTTTCTTCATCAATTACATACTTAATATTCTCACGGATATTAAGCGGATCATAATCATCAAGATCAATTGTTGCACGAAGACCTTCAATTCTATCAAGAAATTTCTTGGCAAGAATTGTATAACGTTTGGATTTTTCATCCTCAGAATCGTCGTCTGTGTAATTTTCAATTTTCTTGATTTTTTCAAACATAATTTCAGAACCGCTCATCTCGGCATGACCCTGATCAACAAGTTCTTCCTTAAGTCTGTCAATCTCTTTAACAATCAGTTCCTGAATGTGTTTCTGAATCGCTTCTTTCAGTAAGGACTCAACAGTTACCTGGTAATGATAAATCGGACTGATAAGCTCCGAATCCAGGATGTTAACTGAAAGTTTAACGTCATAAACATATTTAGGACGCATTTCGTTATCTTTAAAAATACATTTTAAAATAGCATACGCATTTTCACCGCGGATAAAAGCACCTACGTCAGTTTTCTGTCTTAAAATTGAGTTTGTATCATTTTCAAGATCGTTCATTCCACGCTGGATATGACCCTGTAAGTGTCCGTACATGTTGATCATAGATTTTTCGATTTCACCGGTATTGAACTTATCAGCGCCACCGATTTTATCGAGAAGTTCGATCATCTCTCTCGGAGTATATCGTGCAAGACCTTTAGACTCTTCTTTGTCAACGAAATCACGGATTTTTTTGACAAATTCATCTTCCATCGTTACTGTGTAACGGTTGAACATGTTTACATAAGTCTGGTTGATGTAATTATAGAGTTTCTCTTTCAATCCACCCATTACATCCAGTTTTGCAAGAACTTCTTCCGGCAGTTTTGTCTCGATATGATGAAGTACCTTATCAGTAGTTTCATCAAGAATCAGAGCAGATTCCTGTACCTTATCCCTTCCTTCCTGTGCGAGTGAGTTTCTGGAACCGACCGCATTAGGTTTCTCGGGATGGACAGCATTAGGGCTCTTTGGAAATTGAGCTAATGACATATATATCCTCCTTTTTAGGTAAAAAGCAAAAATAAATAACCGGTAATAATAAATATATTCGAACTTCTGTCAAGTACTATTTATCAACCGTAAACCAAATAAACACAGACAAATTCTGTCATATTAAAATTTATTTATCCTTTAACTGCTCAAGATAAACAAACTCATAATTACTTGCAGTGAACGTATCACCGTCTCGTAAAAAAGATTCTTTCTTATCTCCCTTAAAATCAACCTGAATTCCCTGAGTTTCGTTTACGGCTACTTTAACATTACCGCGAAAATTGATCGCTTCGAAAACAACAGGTTTCGTGTCATCATAATCACGTAAATAATGATCATATGTCGGAGATTTGCCGATAACTACTCTCTTTCTGAGAAAACGGCTCAGATCAGTTTCTTCCCACTCAACTCTGACCTTGTCCAGATTTCTGTATTTAATCATGCCCGCAACCTTATATCTTGCCGCTCTCATCATGTAAATAAGTATGCAGAGCAAAATCGCAGTAAGAAGTGCTGCAATAAAAAACGGATTGAGATAAAACGGGCGGTTCTTTTTATTATAATCATTTTGAGCATTGTCAATTTTACTTCCAATACTGTCAAGTGCAGTTGCTGTATCTGATGTTGCATCGATGACTTCAACATTTGCAGTTGAATCCGACTGCAGTTTACCCTGAAGAGCACTTAAATCACCCTGACTCAGGTCTATCAGATAGACATAGTCGCTCTGTAATTTTCCTATTTCAGTAATGTCAAGCTTTTTGCTTTTATCAGCAGGAGGAGGATCATCAAGTGCATCGGTAAAAATAAGTACAATCAGCGGTCGTTCAGGATTCATTGTCTTAATATCAGCCGCTTTTTCCTTTACAGCCTGAATCATATTGTCAGTAAAAGTCCACCATCCGGTAGCTTCTACCATAGTTACATATTTTTTAACAATATCTTTTGCATTATCATCAGTTAGCGATACGGTAGGATAAATCTTTACATCTGAATCAAAAGTCATAAAAGTCAGGGAATCCCCGACATTAAAGTTATCGATGACATTCTTAAGACTATCCTTGACGACAGGCATAACATTTTTACCGCCCTTCCCTATCATACTCTGGGAAGTATCAAGTACTATTATTACATCCTTTCCTTCGTTTTGAGCAAACAAAACGGTTGTAATTGAACACATAAGTGTAAAAAAGACAATTTTCAGTAATATCGATTTCAAAACAATTCTCCTAATTTTTCATTTTTACTCTAAACATCTCATCATCATTTTCTGAAAATAAATGCAAATAACGTTTTTAATCTTTATCACTCAATATTTTATAGATAGCGAAGCATCTGTCAAGAACAAAACCATATTAGTGATCAATACGTCTAAATTTCTTTTTCTACATCAATATTCATCATATTTTTTAGTTTCAGTCACATATGATCTAAGATCAGCGGACTGATTCAGATCTATGTATTCATTCATGAGAATATAGAACCATTTTAAAGAATCCATTTTTGTTTCAAGCGCGATGAAACTCCTCCTTTCACGCCAGTTTTTAATAATAATTCCCCTGCCAAGTATAAGCATTATATCAAATTCAAAAAGCGAATCAACATTATCCTGCTGATAAATTTCCACTATGGAATCCTTTGCCTCTTTCAGTGAATATGAGGAGTCAAGTGCTATGGCAAATACAGGAATGGCCGGTTTGGGTTCCCCTGCATCAGTATAATGATTGCTCTTTTTTATATGAGCTACATCTACAAGAGTATCCACAAGATTTTTCCGGTTGATTTCCGGACAAATCCGGAATGCGGCTTTTACCATCTCCACCGGAACTGAATCCCTGAATATGTCATCAAAAGCACGGAATTTGGGATCACATATGATAAAATCCGAAGTATCCGCGACATATCCGCTTGTATCGGCAATTTTCTTATCCGTAAGTGTGAACTCTTTCGGGATAATGCCGTCTATTACATTTTTCAGCTCGGTTAAATCGACTTTTGCTGATTTGGCTGTTTTCACTACAGCTTTTGTCGCTGCAGGTACTTTTTTAGCAGCAGTTTTTACTGATTTTACGTTTTTTGAAGCTGATGAATATTTTTTAAGTAATTTATCTTCAAGCTTTTCAAAATAAGCGCTAAACATAGCTGATCTTCCTCTTGGTTAATGAAATATAGATTTATATAGCTTCTTTGAATTGCTATCTGTCAATCAAAAAGTTTTTTCCTCTAAATAATCGACCTTAACATGTATCGACTTTAAGATAAAAAAAATACAAATAATTGACAAATATGGTTTTATTGCACTAGAATGTATACATATACAATTGAAAGAAAAGTGAAATGAGCGAAAAAACAGACAGATATACCGATGAATCAACCGATATTGAAGAAGAGATTAAGGAACCGTCTCTCTATAGCGTGATAATGCTTAATGATCATTTTTCAACCATGGATTTCGTAGTTGAAATGCTGGTCAGCATTTTCAGAAAAAACGTTACCGAAGCCACTGCAATAATGTACAACATTCATCAGAAAGGAAGCGGACATTGCGGACATTATACTTATGACATCGCTCTGTCAAAAGTACGGCAGGTTCATAATGAAGCAAAAAAAAGAGGATTTCCTCTTAAATGCACAATTGAAAGGGATTAAGCGGAATGAATATAAATAAGGATCTTGAAATCATAATGCAGACAGCTTTCAAAGAGGCTATCTCCCGTAATCACGAATATCTGACTCCGGAGCACATTCTATATTCCGCTCTGTTCTTTGACTCTGGAAAATCAATTATTGAGTCATGCGGCGGAAATACGGAAGAATTAAAAAAACAGCTGTCTGATCACATGGATAAATATATTCCCCGCCTGAAAGAGGGAATCATTACGCCTGTTCAGTCCGTAAGTCTTGAAAATATCCTTGAGCAGGCATTCATACATGTGGAATCATCACAGAAAGGGGAACTTGATCTGGGCGATATACTTGCGGCAATATTCAGCGAAAAGGAATCATTTGCCGCATATTTTCTGAAAAAACAGGGAATCACGCGTCTGGACATTCTTGAAGCTGTATCGCATGATATTGATCTTGAAGAAAAAAAATCTCACAGCAGCGATGAAACTGAAACAGAGGAATCTGAAAGAAAGCCTAAAAACCTGGAAAAATTCACAATCAACCTCTCCAGACTTGCAGCTGAAGGGAAAATAGAGCCGCTAATAGGCCGGGAGGATATTCTGGAGCGCACAATTCAGATTATCTGCCGAAGAACCAAAAACAATCCCATTCATGTCGGTGATCCGGGAGTCGGTAAAACAGCAATTTCAGAAGGGCTTGCGCAACTGATTCACGACGGAAAAGTACCGCGGCAGATAGAAAACGCGGAGATATTTTCTCTCGACATGGGCGCCCTGCTTGCCGGCACAAAATTCCGCGGCGATTTTGAAAACAGACTGAAAGCAGTTATCTCGGAATTAAACAAAATAGAAAATCCGATCCTTTTTATTGATGAAATACACACCATTGTCGGAGCCGGTTCAACAACGGGTTCATCGATGGACGCAAGCAACATCCTGAAGCCGGTTCTTGCATCCGGGAAAATAAAGTGCATCGGCGCCACAACCTATGAGGAATACCGGAAATATTTTGAGAAAGACAGGGCTCTTTCAAGAAGGTTTCAGAAAATCGACATTCCGGAACCTTCAATAGAAGAAACATACAAAATTCTGCTTGGATTAAAAGACAGATTTGAAAAATATCACAACGTAATATATACTAGGACAGCATTAAAGGCGGCTGCCGAGCTTACGGCAAAATACATGAATGACAGACATCTTCCCGATAAAGCAATAGATATAATTGATGAAGCAGGCGCATATGCACAGATAAAAAATCTCGAAATGGTTCCTAAAAAAATATTTGTTAAAGACATTGAACAGATTATTTCAAAAATTACAAAAATTCCGGAATCAAGCATATCAACCGCTGAATCGCACAAACTCAAATATCTTGAAAAAGAACTTAAACAGCAGATATTCGGTCAGGACGGCGCTATTGAAAAAACCGTCGCGTCCATAATCCGTTCACGGGCAGGTTTTAATGAGGAACAGAAACCGGTAGCGTCATTTCTTTTTGCCGGACCTACAGGAGTAGGAAAAACCGAGCTTGCCCGTCAGCTTTCAATATCACTGGGGATCCAATTAATACGGTTTGACATGAGTGAATATCAGGAGAAGCATACCGTTGCAAGGCTTATCGGCGCCCCTCCGGGATATGTAGGATATGATGAAGGAGGACTTCTCACTGAATCGATAAGGAAACATCCTCACTGCGTACTGCTGTTTGATGAAATTGAGAAAGCCCATCCCGACATTTTCAATACGATGCTGCAGATTATGGACTATGCCACGTTAACAGATAACAACGGAAGAAAGGCCGATTTCAGAAATACAATCATCATAATGACGTCAAATGCCGGTGCAAGGGACATTAACCGGCAGAAAGTCGGGTTTGGGGGAGAAACGCATATTGATTCAATACTGAAAAGTGTTGAACAGTTCTTTTCTCCTGAATTCAGAAACAGACTTGATGCTGTTATTACATTCAATCAGCTTTCCAGGGATCTTATTCTGAAAATAGTCGAAAAAGAAATCAGACTTTTTGCGGATAAACTGAAAAAGAAAAAAATTGAACTGACCGTCTCTGAAGCATTAAAAGCACAAATTGCCGAAAAGGGTTACTCTACCGAATTTGGAGCAAGAGAGATTGCCAGAATTCTTCAGAATGAAATCAAGAAACCTCTTGCGGAAAAAATTCTTTTCGGAGACATCGAAGGAAGCAGACTGTCCGTTGATGTTGACGCTGAAGGTAAAGTAACATTTAATCCGGAACCATGATAAATTATTTATTTTACGACAATCAGCCTTTTCCTCCCCACAGGCATGCGGACAAAGACGGGCTTCTTGCCGTAGGAGGAAATCTGACCGTCAACAGGCTTATCGAAGCCTACAGCGCGGGCATTTTCCCCTGGTACAATGAAGAACCTGTTCTCTGGTGGTCTCCTGACCCGCGGTTTGTTCTTTATCCTGAAAAAATAAAAATTTCGAAATCAATGAAAAAAATTCTGAAAGATGACATATTTGAAATCAGAACAGACACGGATTTCACCGAAGTTATGATTCAATGTTCAAAACCGAGAAAAAAACAGCGGGGGACATGGATTAATACATCAATGATAAATGTGTATTCTCTCCTTCATGAAAAAGGAATCGCCCACAGTGTTGAAGTCTACAGAAACGGAACCCTCGCCGGGGGGCTGTATGGAGTGTCCACCGGGAAGGTTTTTTCCGGCGAATCAATGTTCTCTATTGAGGATAATGCATCAAAAGCCGCTTTAATATCAATGGCATTTGTTTTCAGGAAATACGGGTTTAAATTAATAGATACACAGATACACTCACCGCATCTTGAAAGTCTCGGAGCTGAATATATTCCCAGAAAAAAATACCTGGAGATTCTGAGTTCCTCCGCTGAAGACACTCCTTCCGCAGAATGCTGGAAAGAAATGTTTCTTAATTTCAAAACTTCAGCTATATTTCAGTAATACTTTCAAGAAATACTTTCTGATTATTGCCGGGAAGAACATATTCAACCCCGCCTACCTCACTGTTGTCGAAATTCAGGTCATCCTGTTTAAACGCAGATTCCCGGTCAGCTTCAGAATCAGAGGCACTGTTCTGTGAAACGTCATTTCCTTCATTTTCAAGCCTGTACCTGACTTCCAGTTCCCTTGTAGCGGCGTCTTTCCATGTCTTTGCCTTTACGGTATATTTACCGTTCTGATGCTGTTCCAGATAAATCTGAAATTCACGTGCAGCAAGATCATAACGCTTCATCATGAAATAGGAGTAGCCTTTCTTAATTCTGCAGTCCTCATCCTTGTGATGAAATGTATTATCAATGCCTTTCTGGAAGTACTCGACCGCCTTCTGGTAATTTTTCATACTGAAGTAGCATTCACCGGTCCAGTAAATTGCATTCTCGCTTAATTTATTATCAGGAAATTTAGTGATTACATAGGAAAAATAAGCGATTGCGCTCTGATAATTTCCCTTCCGGTAACTGTTTAATCCGCTGTAATATGCCTGATTATTATAGGCTTTTTTAACATCATCGGTATATTGTGATTCATTACCGAAGTAGGTCAAAAAATCCCTGTAAATTTCATAAGTCTCGGTATCACGGCCGGTTTTTTTGAGAACTCTGGCTTTTCCTAAAATTGCCTCCTCATTTCTTCCGTTCTCAAGAAGCGCATAATTAAATGATTCTATAGCCTTTTCATACTGTCCGATATGAAAGTACGATTGCCCCAGTTCAGCATAAATTCTGCTTTTTGATTCACTGTTGGCCGTATCTTTTAGCAGCATCAGTAAATCATTTATCGCCTCATCACTCTGATTTCTCATTAATTTCAGATGGGCGATTCTGGTTAAAATTATATTTCTGGTTTTATCATCAATCTTCTTCATCTGATTCTTAAGTATATATGTATATTGAGTATAAGCCAGCTGATTCAGTCCGGTTAAATCATTGCCGCGTGCGATAAAAAAATAAGCTGCCGGCACATATTTGCTTTTAGGATATACAGAAATTATTTTCGTAAATAAATCTATGGATCTATTTATTGATTCCGTATTATTTCTTTCAAAAATCATTTTAGCTTCAGTAAACATGGCACGTGCTTCCTTTTCAGGTTTATATACATGAAAATAGAATACCAGCATAATAAAGCTTAATAGAATAAGTAAAATTCCGATTATCATATTTTTATATTTCATAAATTACCTTCTTCCTACCTGCCCATCCGGGTCAGACAATAATCCTGCCAGAACTGTGAATCTTCAGGCATATGCTCTTTTACATTATTTTTCATGAAATAATTCAGAGCCTCCCGATAATTCCCTTTTGCCGCATAACAGCGCCCAAGATAAAATTCAGCAACTGCTTTATTCCTTTCATCGGACGAATTTATAACATATTGCTTAAGATACACTATTGAATCATCATACCTGTTCAGGTAAAAATATCTTTTAAGAATATCATCCAGTCCGGAAGGGATGTAAATTTCGGTCTTCGGCCTGCTGTTTATCTGACCGCTTTTATCCTCAGGTTTGACCGGAACATCCGTTTTATCCGCGGAAACGAGTACAGGGGATGATGTATAGTTAACGCCTTTTACCAGTTTAAATCCGGAAATTTTCCTGTAATCAGAAGGAACCACCGCATAGTAATATTTACCGGGTGAAACAGATTCATCCCTGTAAGTCCCTTCAGTGAAATCGACATCATCAAGCATATATGATGATTCAAGAACCTTAAGTGACGAAATGATTTTTTCAGATCTGTAAATTGAATAACTGCTGCTTCCTGAAGTGCCGGAAAATTTCCATTCAATGACGGCACCGCCGTTTTCCTTACGGGCTGTAACAGACCGCATCCGGTACGGATCTGATTTTACAACAGGCGATGATACGGGATCTGCCGTAAAGTTAATTCCTCTCTCAGGAATGATATCAGTCCTAAGCTCAAAATCCTGAGGCATCAGATAGTAATGAAAGTAACCTTCAGACGGTATTGTATCAAGATAACTTCCCTGTGAAACCTCAACATTCGCTACCAGTGTAAAGTTTTTAATTTCATTTTTAACATCTGTTATCTTTTCAGCACGGTAAATTCGGTACTGCCTGTTTCCGCTGTCTCCGGAATACTGCCAGATGATGCGAATTTTATTATCTGCTTCAATTTTAGCCTGTATTTTCTTTATTCTGATCATGGTTCCAAGCTCATACGGCTGCGAATTATAATTCTGATCAGCAATAAGTTCCTTGTTTATTATACCCTTTTTATCTTTCGCAATTACAGCATAATAATTGGCTCCCTGAACAGGATTTATGTCAAGATAGAAAGAAAGAACCGGATCAACTTTCCCGGCAAGATAGGACTTGTTAAGTTTTTCCTGTGAATCAATTACGGATTCATTACGGTAGATGAAATATTCACCGTCAAAATTAGGAATTCCTCTCCATTCAACACGTATTTCCTTGCTGTCAGCAGCAATTATTTTTATATCAGCAACAGTTGTCCTTTTTTCCACATTTACATTTACGCTTTCAGTCGTATAACTGCGGTCAGGAAGAAGCTGCTTGTCTTCATTCCGTACCGTATCACTTGTTGTCACGGCATAGTAGTATTTCCCGCTCTTATCAATCTGTGAATCGAAAAACGAATCCGTATCTTTTACGACTCCGGCTTTAGCTGCTTTATCAATGCTTTCCGGTGTAGAAAGTGGCTCTGTACTTCTGTATACCGTATATATGACATTTTCCAGTTTCAGCGGAGTCCAAGTAACGGCTGTACTTCCCTCCTTTATTACGGTTGCCCTGATATTGTCAACCTTCGGGAGAAGAGTAACATCTGATACTTTTTTGGTAATTATGACAGGATTGGTTATGTAATTATCATTCGGATATAATTCTATCTTTTTCTGAGCAATTTTATTTTTAGCCAGAATAACGTAATAATACCTGCCCTCAGGAATATTTCTGTCTATAACTTCTGTAATTTCCCCGGATTGAATTACTTTTATGGATAATGCACTAAGAGCGGTATTTTCATTCGAAGGTATTTCAGTCGTTCGCCCTACAATAAAAACGTCATGTGAGCCGGGGCTAATTGACCATGTGATTTTAACAGAATTAATTATATCGGGTACTGGCAGAACCTGTATGTTTTTGGCTGTATCTGCCGGAAAAAACGACTCATCAGTTTCACTGCCGTTTTTTTCAGCAGCATCCGCTTTATTTTCTGAAAACTCCTCATCAACGAGAAATTTCGGGTGAACCGGAAATGAATTCAGCACAAGAATACATAAAACCGAAAGAGTCCAAATTATGTTTTTTCTGTTTAAATTAGCCATACATATACCTATACCAGTTAATGTTCGGAAAATCAAACTTAATTCTTTAATAATCCCGCAGTTTATTTTCACTGAAGAATTTGATAATAAAAAATGCATTATCATTATTTCCTTGACGAAAAATAAAATATTCAGTAAATAAATGAATATTTTAATAAAGAATTATTCGCCAGGGTTAACAGTAATGGATAAAGAAGCCAAAATGAAGGAAAAGAAAAAAGTAATTCTTGATGCATTAAAAAAATGCCTGGAAAAGGATGTTTATTCCAATATTACGGTTCAGGATGTCGCAACCGAATCGGGCTTTTCCAAAGGCGGACTTCTTCACTATTTCTCGTCAAAAGAGGACATGTACATTGAACTGATTCAGTCGCTGTTCAATGAAATCCGGGAAGATCATTCAACTGTTCTGCATAAAAGCCTTGAATCGGATGAAAAAGCAAGCCTCTCGGCACTTTTCGGAATTGAAAAATTTTTTATGGACACACAGACTGTTAAAATTCTTCTTAACCTGCTGCTATATTCGTTTGAAGACAGACAAATCGCAGTTCACATCCAGAAATTTCTGAAACATAACCGTGAATTATATGAAAACATGATAATTGAATCATCCAAAAATTCACCGCGACGAAGAAAAACCGATCTTGACCCCGTTGTAAAGGCAAGAATTGCACAGATTCTGGTTCTGCTTTCCGGTATCATCGAAACTGTTGATCCGATTAACATGGATCATACCGATCTTGTTAAATATATAATGAATATTCTGAAAAATTAGATGCCTTCAGCAGTAATCTGCAATCCTGATGTTACTGAAAAAATTATCAGATGTTTCAATGAACTGGAAATAAATCCGGTTTTAATTCCACGCTGCAATGATGTGGCATTTCCCGTCAGCGGACATCCCGACATCCAGGTATTTTCAGCAGATGACAATCTGTTCTGTCATAGAAACATCGACAGAAGCTTTGTAAATAAATCTGAAAAGTTCTATAACATCATTATCTGTGATGAAATACTTTCAGGAAATTATCCTCGGGACATTAATTTCAACTGCATGACTTCCGGAAATTTCTTTTTTCACAAACTGAACTGCACTTCTGAAAAAATTCTTACTTATATGAAAGAAACCGGCAGAACGCTTGTCAATGTAAATCAGGGTTATACCGGATGCTCAACCTTGAGAACAGGCGTTTCCATTATTACATCCGATACAGGAATCTATGAAGCATCCGTTTCGGCAGGAATAGATTCCCTGCTGATTTCCAGCGGAAATATAAATCTTCCGGGCTATAAATACGGCTTTATCGGAGGATGTTCCGGTATTTCCAAAAACACCGTATATCTCAGCGGTACGCTTGAAAACCATCCGGACAGTGAAAAGATTATCAGTTTTTTTAAAAAAAATAGTCTTGCATTAAAATATCTCTCTGATGATACTATCACAGACTACGGTTCTTTTATAATTAGAGATTATTAATATGCAATATACATATCCCGATACCGCCGAAACATATGAATTAATGGATAAAATGGAAATGATGCAGAGCATCCGTGAGCATTCAGCTCTTGTAAGAGATGTCTGCAGAATCATATACCGGAATCTTAAAAACAGCGACAATCTGGACATTGAGCTGATTGAAACCTCGGCTCTGCTTCACGATATTACGAAAAGCAGAGCTATCAGAACAGGCGAATCCCATGCAGACACCGGTGCGGAGCTGCTTCTCGAAATGGGCTATCCGGCAGTGGCTGAAATTATTTTATCACACGTACATCTTAATTCTGTAGATATCAATTTACCGCTGACTGCATCTGAAATTGTCCATTATGCGGACAAACGCGTTAAACACAGCACAGTAGTTACAATAAGGGAAAGAATAGACGACCTCATTGAAAGATACGGCAGAACCGAAGATATCCGCATTCAGATTAAAAGCAGAATTTCCGGTCTTGAGGCCCTTGAAAACAAAATAAGATCAAACCTGATCAGGGACATCGAACCTGATCTGTTCAGGCTGAATGAGAAATAAATATCTGATCGCGGATTTTTTTATTGATGAACCTGCATGTCTCGGTGTTCCTCCGTTCATGTCACCGTACCCAAGATATGTTTACGGCGCACTGATGGACGCCGGTATCAATGAAGATGACATTGAATACGCTACAGCAGATTATTTCCGTGAAAATAATTTTCTACTGAACGGCGACTACAAACTTGTTATAATTATCGGAGGTGCGGTTGTTCCCGGAAAATACCTCGGATATAAAATCGGAACCGCCGCTGAAATCAACCGCCTGATTTCATGTAATAAAAACCAGCTGTTCTCAGTCGGGGGCCTTATAAGTCATGTAATCGAAAATTCCGGAGAAAACATTATCAGGGTAATTAATGATATTGAAAAATTTGCATTTACATTCGCCGCGGGATCACCTGCTGACACTGCCAGAAACTATGATGAAATTAAAAAATGGTCCGTCTACGGAGCAGCTGTAGTAAAAAAACATCCTGATTTTCCTCTAATAATATGTGAAATAGAATCATACCGCGGATGTCCGCGCCAGTTTCACTGTTCATTCTGCAGTGAATCCATTAAAAGCCGGATAGAATTCCGCGAAGCCGGAAACATTATCAGCGAAGTTCAATCCCTGATTGACTGCGGAGTATCAAGATTCAGAATCGGCAGCCAGCCTGATATTTTATGCTACAAATCCGGTCTGAAGGAATTCAGGAACGGATTTCCTAAACCGGAAATTTCTCCTCTGGCTGAACTTTTCTCAGGACTTAAAAATCTTCGTGACAGTTTCAATCTCCGGACACTGAACATTGATAACGCAAATCCGGGGACAATCTACAATTTCCCTGACCTGAGTTCGGAAATTCTCAGCATCATTGCGGATTCAATCACTCCGGGGGATACACTTCCTCTTGGAGTTGAGTCATTTGACCCGGAAGTTATCAGACTGAATAATCTTAAAGGCAGCCGGGAAAATATGATAACAGCCGTTGAAATTATTAATGCATGCGGCGGCAGACGGATTGACGGAATTCCTGTACTTTTGCCGGGAATAAACCTGATTCACGGACTGAACGGTGAAACCGAAAATACATTCAGGATTAATTATGAATCCCTGCTTGAAATTCAGAACCGCGGGCTGCTTTTAAAAAGAATTAACATCCGAAAGCTGCTTAAATTCCCCGGAACTCCGATAGCTGAAATGAAATATAAAATTTCAGATAAAACCAGAAACCGTTATGACTATTTTAAAGAAAAAATACGCAGTGAAATTGATCATTACATGCTGCAGAAAGTTTATCCTGAAGGTACTGTTCTTAAAGATGTCCGTATTGAGGAAGTACACAACGGATATTCAATGGGAAAACAGCTGCAATCCTATTCAATAACAAATAAAATTCCGGCTGATTTGAAATTAAAATCACTTAATGACGTGATTGTAACCGGCTACCGGGAAAGATCCCTGAACTCGCTGCCGCTGCCTCTGAAAATAAACAGCATATCCGGCAAAGCACTTCAATATATAGAAGGCATAAGCAAAAAAGGATCTTCCGAGATAATTCTCAAAAGACCCCTGAAAAACAAGGATGAACTTCTAGAAATCTCCCCGAATATAAAAAGCCTGATTGTGGAAAAAATTGATTTTTCCTGAAAAATCAGGCGGGAAATTTTTTTAATATTTTTTTCTTTCCTTGTCATGGTTTAATTTATTCATTATAAAAACTGCTAGAAATGCACCAAGTAAACCCGCCATGATATTTATTCCGGCAAGGTTATTAAGAAAATTCAGGAAACCGGCAATATAATCAGTATATACCTTATCAATTAAAAATGCACCTACAATGGCTCCGATTACCCCGACAACCATGCCCCCGATAAATCCGCCGAAAAGGTCTCTTTTTTTCAGATAATAGTATATCCATGACATGAATGCTCCGAGAAAAACCAAAGAGATTAAAGGGACCATTTTCTTAAAAAAAACTTCTGCTGCTTCTAGCATAACGTCCTCCAGTTAAATATACATTAGAAATCAAATTTTCCATGACCTGATCTGATAATTACAGGATCACCTGAGGAAAAGTCAACTATAGTTGATAATTCCTGAATTTTTTTACCTGAATCTATGACAACATCAACCATATTTCTCAATTTCAGTTCAAGAGATTCCGGATCAATTGAGAAGTCATCTCCGCTTTCATTCAGGCTTGAAGAAAGTATAGGCCGGCCAAGCCGGTTAACTATGGCTTGAGCAACATTATTATCCGGTATGCGGACACCTACAGTCTTCTGTTTGGTTAAAACAATTTTCGGAACAAGTTTCGACGCCTGAAAAATATATGTATATGGACCTGGAAGGGTCTTTTTCATTATTTTAAAAGCATTATTTGAAATATTCCTGGTATAGTCTGAAATCTGTGAAATATCGGAAAAAATAAAACTTAAGGGCTGATTTCTGTCAATATTTTTTATTCTGTATAGTTTTTCGATTGCAGCCCTGCTTTCAATATCACAGCCGAAAGCATAAACCGTATCAGTCGGATAAATGATAATCCCGTCTTTTTTAAGAATTTCTATGCATTTATCGACAAGACGCATTTGAGGATTCTGTTCATTAATATGAAATATCATAATATCTGCCTTTTATTAAATAAGACACATTGAAACGGCCTGTCAAATATAATTTCCGGAACAACAAAAAAGGCTTTTGCAGGAGTGCAGTCTGCAAAAGCCTTCTACCCAAAATGGGTTCAAAAGGAGTGCTTATAATCAATCATTAAATTTATCGGAAGAAGACTGAATTTTATTAGTTTTTTTTTATTTTTTATTGAAATTTATATTTTTTTAGGAAATTAGTAATTCATGATTATTTTTTAACATGTTGACTAAATTATGCTATAATTCTGAAATAGCAATTGTTGTTTATAAATCTCTTTAAATACTTCTTCGGACAGAGTGTATGGGTGAAATTGAATTAAAAATAAAAGAAAGGGATTTCAATACTCTTCTTGAAATTTTAAAAAAAAACAGACCAGATGCTGACATTCCGCTGATTACTGCAGCTTACGAGTATGCTGAGAATGCGCATAAAAACCAGAAAAGACTGTCAGGCGAACCTTACATAATTCATCCGCTTGAAGTTGCCATCATTCTGGCCAAACTTAAAATGGACACGCCTACGATTATTGCAGCACTGCTGCATGATGTTGTCGAGGATACGGAGACATCTCTTCCTAAAATAGCTTCAAATTTCGGTGAAAACATCGCCGAGCTTGTAGACGGTGTTACAAAAATTTCATCTCTCAAGAAAAAAACCAAGTACCATGACCAGGCGCAGACCCTCCGTAAAATGCTTATGGCAACCATAAAAGACGCCAGAGTAATAATAATAAAACTTGCGGATAAAACGCACAATATGCGCACTCTCATGTTTCAACCTGCTGCAAAGCAGAAAAAGATCGCTACAGAAGTACTTGATATTTACGCTCCGCTTGCAGGCAGACTTGGTATGTCAAAGATACGTTCGGAACTTGAAGATCTTGCTTTCCATGTTTTATATCCCCAGGACTATGAAGATCTAAAAAAACATTTTTCACTCAGAAGGGATGAAATTGAGGCCTATATTGAATTTATCAGTGAAGAACTTCATAAAGAGCTTAAAAAGAACAACCTTGAAGCTGAAATCACAGGAAGGGTCAAGCACTTCTATTCCATTTACCGCAAAATGAAATATCAGGACAAAACATTTGAGGATATATTCGATATACGCGCAATAAGAATCATTGCAAAAGAAGTCAAGGACTGCTATGCCATACTTGGTACAGTTCACACGTTATGGCCGCCTGTGCCAAGCAGGTTTAAAGACTACATTGCAGTTCCGAAGTCAAATATGTATCAGTCGCTTCATACAACCGTAACAGGACCTGACAAGCATTTCCTTGAAATTCAGATCAGGACAATAGAAATGGATTTAACCGCTGATATGGGTATCGCAGCTCATTGGTCATACAAGGAAAATGTAAATCTGAAAGATTCAATACCGAAACAGTCCGGACTTGCCCTGCTCAAGGATATAACCAAATGGCGGGAAGAGGTAAATGACACAAGAGAGTTCATGACCGAACTGAAAATGGATCTGTACGAAGAGGAAATTTTCGTTTTTACTCCTAAAGGCAAAATTATCAAACTCGGCAAAGGCGCCACACCGATAGATTTTGCCTATTCCATCCATACCGAAGTCGGACATCACTGTTCCGGAGCAAAGGTTAATAATTCAATGGTTCCTTTGCGAACAACCTTAAACAGCGGTGACATAGTTGAAATTACAACAAACCCGAACCATCATCCCAATGATACATGGCTGAAAATTGTTAAATCCTCTAATGCCAGAACCAAGATAAAAACCTGGTTAAGAAAACATCATTCAGAGATGGATTCCGATTTTAAAAAAGAGGAAAAAGCCAGAAAATCAAAAAAGGAAAAAACTGCGGAAGTATCCATTCCTGATACTGATTTGATAAAAATACATCAGTACAACAGGAAAAACAAGACAGGAATTACTGTTGAAGGCGACTCGAATGTGCTGATTAAACTGTCTCAATGCTGCCAGCCCATCCCCGGCGATGAAGTAATAGGATTCATTACAAGGGGACGCGGAATAACCGTTCATAAAAAGTCATGTCCTTCCATACGACACATGAAAGAAGAAAAGGAAAGATTCATCAACATCCTGTGGTCTGATTCGGAGCAGGTTCATCCGATAAAAATAGCAATTACAGCAACAGACAGGCCGCATCTTTTCAGGGATATCGCGGATCAGATATCCCTTATGAAAACGAATATTATTAAAATTGAGGCTTCCGAGCCGCAGAACGGGATCGCCACAATTAAATTCGTACTTGAAGTTAAGAGCGTGGATCACATGAATGAAATAATTAAAAAACTGAAGTCCATTAAAGACATAAGAGATGCATATAAAATTAATGAAAAAGTAATATTGAAAAAATGAAAATCATACTTGGTTCATCATCTCCGCGCAGAAAACAGATACTCTCCCGTCTTTTTAATGATATTGAGATAATTCCTCCGCATATAGATGAATCAAATCTTCCGGATGAAAAAGCGGATGTTTTCACCCTGCGTATGGCCCGTGAAAAAAACCTGGAAATTCTAAACAGGATTGATCGTACAGAAAGCGGGGAAATCCTGATTATTACATCAGATACTATTGTTGAATACAGAAATATAATTCTTCAAAAGCCCCGTGACAGGGAACATGCCGTTCAAATACTTCAGATGCTTCAGGGTAAGACACATAATGTTATTACGGCAATCGGACTGACATACATCCTAAACGGCAGCGTTGCTGACACGGTATGCTCGCTTGAAAAAAGTCCGGTATTTTTTAAACCGCTTTCAGCTTCCGGGATCGCCGCCTATCTTGATGCAACCGAATACATGGATAAAGCAGGAGCCTATGCCATTCAGGAAAACGGTTCAATGATAATTGAAAAATATGAAGGATCCCATACAAATATCATCGGTTTCCCGCTTCGTCTTTTTTTTAAAACAGCCGTTGAAATTGAACTGATTAAATCTCTTTTTAACCTATGAAAAAACATTGACTTAATGAAATAAATATGAGAAAATACATAAATATATAAAAGAGGTATATATATGGCGAAAAGAAAAATTTATATAATCAATAAAAAATTTCAATTCCGTGCGACATTTACTGTAATCGGCTTAATTTTTATTGTAGTAGCAATACTTACAGCTTTAATCGGATTCAATGCTCTGGACAATAATGATAAAATTAATCGCATTGTTGATATTCAGGATAGCATTGTTCAGGTTTTAACAAGTTCTGATATGTCTGCTGCAGATGAAACCCAACAGAGAATGAGCCGGGAAATGGCAAAAAACCATAATGAAAACATGCAGACTTTAAGAAAAATGATTTTTCAAAATCAGCTGCTTCTCTGGATCATTATCTGCATAATTATTATTCAGGGTATTGTGTTATTTTTTGTCCTTATACGTCAGACGCATAGAATTGCCGGACCTCTTTATGTAATGGCTGAATATATGAAACAGATATTAAACAATAAATTTCCTGACAAAATGCGTGATTTACGTCAAAGTGATTATTTAAAAGAAACATATGACCTTTTCAGGGAAATGGTTTATCATCTCAAAGAAAAAGCAGATACAAAATCAATTGCGAATGCCAAACCGGCATCAGGCTCCAAATCAAAACCGAAAGCAAAACCAAAAGCAAAATAAATAGTTGAAAAAAAACCGCCTGCAGCCTGCAGGCGGTTTTTTTATCCATTCACATTATACCTGTCGTTAAAAACAAAATACAGAATCACATGATCTGTTCTATAAGTCCGCTGAATCAACATCCATTTTAAGCACTGATAAATTACCGTAATAAAAATGCAACTGTCGGGAAAAATCATGTTATTAAAACAAATCAAGGGGATGTCCCCTTGATTTCAGATTCCCAAACTCAGTAATGAGGCTTAAAAAATAATTCTAATCTGCCGCTTCCACAATTTTTATTAATTCTTCAACTGTATCTTTTACAGCCTTGTCTTTGGAGTTTACACAATATACGGAAAAAGGTATCGGCGGTTTTATTACAGTATTGTACAATTTATAATAATTCGTCTTAAACTGCAGGTCATAACGTCCATTCTTCCTTCCGAAAAAAAACTCGCTCATTCTTTCTGTAGGTTTCTCCGGATCGAAAATACGGACTGCATATCCATGTTCATATTTTACAATATCAGTTCCTTTTTTAAGCATATATTTCAATGAATCGAGCGAGGACATTTTATAAGAATAGTTTGTCCTGAAAATTTCGCCCGAAATGATTTTTTCCTTGGTTTTCTCATCCCCTTCATAAAGCGGCGTGGTAGGTTTTGTCTGGATTTTTTTCTTTTTAACCTGAGGGTACCATTCATAGAACTTGTCAGCCTTACCATCGGATTCCAAATCACTTATAACAGTAATTAATATATCCGCGCCAACGAAATCCCCGATTATAATATTGGTAACATCATCAATTGACTGTAAAATAAAATAATTTCTAAAATCCCTTGTTACGGGAAGATATTCCATCGTTTTTGCTGACAGCGGTTCCATTACAAGATCTCCGCCGCGAAATGCACTTTCTGAAAAAACAACCGACAGTGACATACAGAAAAAGAACGCTGCTGATAAAAATAATTTATTTTTCATGACACCTCCTTTTATCACTAATATTGTAACTTAAAGAGTCAACAATGTCAACTATTAGATTAAATTTGATACAATCAATTTTAAAGAAAGTACCGTCCTCGTAAAAAAACTTTTTAGGTAAAAAAGCGATTTTCTGTTAAAGCTGTTAAACCATGCAACAAGAAGCAGCAGTATAACTGCAACAGCCGCATATTTTGAAGCTGCAAGTTCAGGTAAAAGTTTTTTTTCAAAGTTTTCGAGCGGAGTGGATTTATCCGGTAATTTATATTCGACAGAAGCTGTTGCAGTTTCTGTCCATTTTTCAATAATTTTACCGCGGCTGGAGTACTGATATCTGAGCGAAACTGAAATACTGTTTGTTCCTTCAGACAGGTCATTAATTGTAAATTCAGGATTCTCAATTTCAGGCAGCTTATCATGAATTATGACATCTGAATTTAGCCCGGTTTTAATGCCTGTAATTGAAACACCTTTCAGTTTATCTGCATTTTTTATATTAATTCTGATCTTAACTTCCGGCTTCTTTAAAGGAACAGGGTTAACTAAGGCTATTTCAAATTCAGGAATCTCAGGTTTGAAAAATACCGGTTTTCCTGATTTCACAGGTATATCATCTTTAGCTTTTGCAATTTTCTCATAGAAATCGGAACCTACGTCCGGAACATCTCCAATTACTATTTCATAAGTAGCAGTTCTGCCATATGTGTTAGTTTTATCAACACCCTGAATCTGAAAAAAGTATCTGCCGTCAGCAAGCTGATCAAAGGAAATTTCTTTCCCTGAAATAAATTTATCCGGGTTTGAAAGAGAATTTAAGCTCAGACTGTATCTGAAACCCTTGACCCTGATTTCATCAGCCTGCGTCCATCGAAGCGTAACATTACGTGAATTTGTTTTTTCACCTTCCTTGTGCGTATCTGATGTTATCAGCGGCATCTGCAGCGGTGTGCTGCTGACCATGAGAGGATAATGTACCGTTCTGCTGAAATTTCCGGCATTGTCAATTGTGCGGATATGAAAATAGTTTATTCCATCATCAAGAGAACCTGACCTGGTACTGAAAATATTTGATTCATAATTCTGAACAGTAGGATTAAAATTCGGATCACGGTTTATTATGGTAGCATATCCTGCTATTCCGGATTCGTCTGCAGGCTTTTTCCAGTTTATATAGGCAATAGAATTTTTAGACCATTTTTCAAACGGATGAGTCGATGAAAATACCTCCGGCGGTGCGGCATATGTATCTGATGACTTTGCCTTAATGGATCCTGACTCAAGCCACAAACAGGTAATATTATTTTCAAAGGTCATAACAGACGGTGCTGTAGCGTCAGTTTTATTCTGAGAAATGTTCTGGATTTCACTGAATTTCCTTTCCCCCTCTCCCAGGAGTATTTTTCTTGAAAAAATTTTATTTTTCCCATCCTCAATATTATACCAGAAAAAAACAGGATTACCGCGGCTGTCGGAAGACATTACCGGATCATAACTGTTTAAATTAGTCTCAAAAATCTTTACCGGCTGTTCGCTCCATGTTCTGCCGTTATCATCAGACTCGGTTAAAAATATCTCCCAGTTTCCGGTTTCATCATTAAGATAAGTACAGTAAATTTTTGAGTTGAACAGAAAAATACCGGGAGAAGCGTCATTTTTCGGACTTGTGGTAATTTTAACTGATTTGGAAAAATTCTTTCCATAATCTGACGAATGCATAAAAAATAAATCATCCGACAGACTGCCTCTGTTCAACCCCTTTCCCTGCCAGATGATATACATTTCATTTCCAGAATTCGCTATAGCCGGGAAAAAAGCGCCTCTTAATTGAGTACCGGTCAGTTTTACAAGTCTTTCAGGCAGGGAAAATACACCTTTACCGCCTGTTTCGTAAATATGATATAAATAAAAAGCATCCTTTTCATAAACATGATAAAACACATGAAGACGGTTCTTACCGTCATAGATTATTTTAGGAAGGAACTGTACACCGGCCGTAATATTAAACTCATCCGGTCCGCTCCAGTTTGCCCCGTAATCATCAGAAAAAGCATAATAAATTTTAGGTTCAAAAGTAATTTCGTCAAAATCCTGCCAGACAAGAAAGAACTTTCCATTATCGGAAACTGTAATATAAGGATTCATTTTGTATTCTTTCTTTCTTTGCTGGAGATTTGCGTCAGAAATTTTTACAGGATTAAAAAAAAATTTTCCGGAATTCAGAGAAATTTTAACAAACAGCGATAAAACCCCCTTTTCTTCCGCTTCATAAGCCAGTGCGATCAAATTACCCTTTGATAGCGCAGAATACCCTGTTACATTCTGACCTGCGGGAGTAAAACTGATCTTATTATTCCACCCGGAAGGCGAAGTTTCAATTTCACCGGGAGTAAAAAGAAAAATTACTACTGATATTAAAAATATTACTGATAATATTTCCATGAAAATATGTTTTAATTTAAAGTTACTAAGATATATTTTTAAAATCGCATTTTTCATCAGAAAATTTTCCCTATGTTCATTTTATCGACTATAATTTATAGAATTTAAATAATTTTTATTGCAAAATTATTCAAAGTAATTAATTGTCTATATAAATAATATATCAGGTTCCATATTTTTTCAAATAAAATAAAAACAGGCATATGGATGAAATATGAAATTATCGGAAATAATTAGAAGTGAACAGGACCGCATATTCGTCGTCAATCCTGAATGTTTTATAATCTTCACAGGTGATTCCCTGAATGATGAACGACCCTTTATCAGAATAGGAAACTGGCAGGATCTGCCGGTAGAAATAATTCCGCTTATTGAAAACATCATTATTTCCGACCTGTATATAGGGAATCCTGCTTTTGAACAGTTTAACATTGATGTAAAATACCTTCCCAAAAACAGATACATAGGGCGGAATCTGATTATTAACAAATTTCTTAATTATCAGAAAATTTTCGGCTTAAATCTGGATAACGCGAATTTCATTAATGCCGAAAAGGATATTCCGAGTATTTCCGGGAGTAAAGCCATTTCAGACCGTGAATCATTCATAGGTATTTTCTATAAAGACGGAAATTTTAAAATAAAGCATAACGATAACGAACTGTTAAATCTTAAAAACCTCATGGATGAAGTGCAGAATGAGGCAGTCACACACGATATTTTATCCAGAAATTCCAAAAAACTGGACCGTTTCAACGGAGCAGGATTTGCAATAATTGACAATAATCCGGTATTTTATGAAAACAACAATTTCATAACTTATCTGTTTCCAAGAACCTATACTGAACAGTTCAATAATCTTGGGATCTCGCCGCGTAATATTTCTGCAATTCTGCATCCTTCTTCAAATTATATGAGTATAACCAAATTTTTCAAATGGAAGCATCTTTCTCAGGGAAAAATTACTTTTTTTACCGATTACACGGAAAAAATCAAATCAGTCAGAAATCTGTTTCCTGACATTACGATGAAAATAGAAAATTTTACCGGAATGAAGTTTGACAGTCCGTCAGGCATTTCAATTCAGAACATTTTCAGTTCATTCAACATTTTACTTAAAACGGATCAGAAAAACGAAAAAATCACCTACATATATATCAAAGCCCGGAAGGAACTTGAAGCTGCATTGAAACTGCCGCATGATTTTATTCTTGTAAATTATTCGGTTTTTGAAGATTCATCATATCTTTTAAATCAGCATAAAAAGCCGGTACTTATACACGATGACAGCAATGTAAATATTAAAAAAATAGGAAGATTAAACAAAATAATCATTCTACAGAACATTCAGTATATCCTGCGTAAGCATAATGATGAAAACTCATTGCATGCAGCATATCAGAAACTTTTATCCGGAGAAGTACTTGGAATACTTGAATCGGAAAAATATGAACAGCTTAAGGATATAAATACCGGAGACACTGAAATATTCAACATACTTTCATATCTCCAATTTCAGTTTTCCATATCAGCAAACAGAAATAAAAGTGAAAACATTAAAAGAATCATACCTTCATTAAGATATAATCTTGATAAAAAATCACCGCAGATAGTTATAACGCTCCATCTGACACAGTCCGGAATATTCCAGAGTGCCGAATTATCTGATTTGCCTGAAAAAGAATTTACAGTTCCGGACATACTTTCAGATGAAATGTTACAAAACTATCAAAAACACGGATTCATACAAAGGATTGAAAACGACAGAAAAAGACTTTATAATCTTCTTAATCTCTATTCAAATTCCTCAATTTATAAAAATGAATTAAGGGAATTGAAAAATGCTATAAACGAACGGAAAAAAATATTCAATGAAGAGTTCATATCCTCAGAATCGGTGAAAAAGCTGAATCTTGACAACCTGTTTGAATCTGCAGGAGAACAGGAAAGCGAAGGACGATCTTCGGATTCGGTGGTAAATAAGATAATTTCCCTTTTCGGAAAATCAGGTAAAGAGAATTATGGTCAGTATCATACTTCCGATTCATCAATTCAAAGCGGCATGCAGACATCATCTCCAAATTACAATAAACGATCTTCCATAATGAGCAGTAATTCAGGGGATCAATACTCAACTGAAAATAATTTACATTCAGATAAAAAATCCGGTTCCGGAAATTTATTCAAAAACCTTTCAGGTATTTTCATGTTCCGGAATAGGAATAAGTCCAGTTTGAAAACCGGTTCCGGAAAAGCCGTGACACAAAAAAATACTTCTGGAAATAACAGTTCCAGTATGAATTTAAGAGATAATTCATTTACAGAAAAGAATACCAATAAAAAAGACATGCAGAAAATACCTCTGTTAAAAATATTACTAATTCTTTTAATTTTAGCGATATTCGCGGGATCTTCAGTATTACTTAAAAAATCATATGAATCCTATAAAATCAGAAAAAATATTGAACTTGAAAAACTTGCCGCACAGGAAAAAGCCGAAAATGAAAGAAAGGAAAAAGAAGCTGAAGAAAAAAAACATGCAGAGCTGAAAGAGCTGTACTCAATCAGTGTTTCCAATCAGGATATTTTTATCTATGCAAATGAAATTGCAGTTAAGAACGGATACGATCCGTTTCCGAATACTGAATTCAAGCATAGGAATCCCAACTGGATTTTTCCCGATAACAAATTCATCTTTCCGGACGGACAGACCGTTACTGTTGTTGCAGGAGATACTCTATGGGATCTGTGCGAAACTAAACTGATGACAATATACTATGAATTTTATGAAATACTCCGTAATATTGAAAAATCATTTAATGAAAGCGCTACTTACAATCAGGATGAACTTATAAAAGCGGAAAAATTAATTCATACACCGCGTCAGCTGAAAGATTTTGAAAAATTAACCGGTAATTTAAAAGCAAATGACTCAAAATGAAAAAGACAATTTCTATGTAGAACCTGTTGAAATTGAAATTTATCTGAAAAAATCAGGTACAATTAAAACTATTATTAAGGATCTGTTTATAAGACTTGTTGATATTGAACCTAAAATAGAAATCGCGACTCAGATATTTAATTATTTTAAGGAACTTGATCATCCGATTGATCTCATGGAAGCACAAAATGTTTTCCCGCAGATCATACTTCCGATAAACGTATCATATTACCAGCAGATGAATCTTTATGAAAAACTTAGCATGTATTTTCAGGCCGGAATCGGAGGTTCAATCGATTCATGGAGACAGTCACTTTATCTGACTGAATTGCTGTTTAAATTCGAGCCGACTCTCGCATCACTCGAATATCTCGGTGATTTTCATACACATAATCTGAATTATCTTACCAGA
>JAFGJZ010000176.1 GCA_016928815.1 Spirochaetota bacterium | reverse complement strand
TGCAGATTTTAAATCTTATGGCAAATTACCGGACCTTATAAGTTAACAAACCGACATTATCAAAAAGTTACCATATATTTAATAAAATTTGATGAAATAATTTCAAACATTAAAATTTTATAATCATTTTAACTATTGATATTCACTTATAATTCTATTTTAATAATATAACAAATTTTATAAAATTGTAAAGTGTATTCGTAACAAATTTTGTCTTTTTTAATGAAAATTAGCCAGAATAATGAACAAACTATTTTAATTTGTTCATTATTCTGGCGTGAGTGGTCTTTATGAAAGCATTTTGTTGATACTGTTAACTATCGCCCTGGAAGCAGCTATAATCACATTCGCATGAATACCGCCGCCGATAAACTGTTTTCCGCTGCTGTTTTTAATACTTACAAAACATAATGCCTCGGCATCAGCCGAATGCCCCATTGAATCTTCAAAATAATCCTCAAGTGTAAAACCGGAAATTTCATCAATTTTTTTCAATGCATTTACCAGAGCTGAAATGGGACCGTTACCTTCCGCCATTAAAGAATGAACCTCACCGCGGTAACGGACTTCCGCCTTGGCATGTATTATCTCCGGATTTTTCTCATCCGGAAGCGGCCAGTAGTTAACAAGTGACAGATTCGCATCTGAATTTATGTATGCCCCGTCAAAAAGATTTTTAACCTCAGCCGGATTAAGTTCCCTGTGATGTTTATCAGTATAATTCTGTACAACCGAAGCAAAATCCTTCTGTACCCATTTCGGCATGACAATATTGAATTCATTATTAAGCACAAAGGCAACTCCTCCCTTTCCGGACTGGCTGTTTATCCTGATAAATTTCTCAAATGATCTTCCGATGTCGTCAGGAGCTATATGCAGATAAGGTATCTTCCATCCTTTAAAGGCTTTTATCAGATTTTCCTTCTGCGTAAAACCCTTATTAATGGCATCCTGGTGAGAACCAGAAAAAGCCGTGAAAACAAGCTCTCCCGAATATGGATGTCTTGGGTGAACATTTATTCCCGTAATTTCCTCAATTTTGGACACGATAGCCGGTAAATTGGAAAAATCAAGACCGGTATTAATTCCAAGATATTTAAAATTCATTGCAAGTGTAATCAGGTCAAGATTACCGGTTCTTTCACCATGTCCAAGAAGAGTGCCTTCTACCCTGTCCGCTCCGGCCTTCACCGCCAGCGTTGTTGCCGCAACAGCACATCCCATGTCATTATGAACATGCACGGATATTACGGAATCCTTCCTGTACTTATATTTATTCAGGAAAATCTCCACCATATCAGCAAACTCATTCGGCATACGCCGCTCAACCGTCATTGGAAGATTTATTATGATTTTATTATTTTTTTCAAATCCCCATGCTTCCGCAACCTTTTCACATATTTCAATACCAAAATCCATATCAGTATCAGACCATTCCTCGGGCGAAAACTCATAGCCTATCCTGGATCCGGTCTGAACGAGACTCCGGCTCTCCTCTTTTATCTGAAGCGTTGTGTTCACGGCCGTTTCAATTACCTCTGAACGGGTCATGTTGAAAACATACTTCATATGCAGATCACTTGTAGCGATATATGCATGAATAACAACGTTCTTCGCACCCTTCACGGCTTCTATCGTTCTGCTTACAAGATGTGATCTGGATTGAGTAAGAACTGAGATTGTAACGTCATCAGGTATCAGATTTTCATCAATTAATGTCCTGCAGAAATTAAAATCATCCTCTGATGCAGAAGGAAAACCTATTTCAATTTCCTTGAACCCTATGTCAAGAAGGAGTTTAAAATATTCCTTTTTCTGATCAGGTGTCATAGGATTTGGCAGCGCCTGGTTGCCGTCACGAAGATCTACAGCGCACCATGCAGGGTTCAGACTGAGCTGTCCTGACGGCCACTGTCTATTCGGATTGTCAATAACAGGCATTTTTGCATATTCAGGCATAATTTTCTCCTTTCTTTATTTTAAATTTTAATGCAAAAAAAAACCGCCACGTTTACCGTGACGGTTTCTGATTTCAGTTTAAACAATACTCTATCCCGCCACGCATTCTTTTCGCAGTTCTAAAAGCAGGAGGTTGAGTGTCAAATTAAAATATTTCATGAAAATCAGTGTGATAAAATAATAATTTCTGTCAATATTTTTTTTATTTTATTTTAAACTATTTACGGGCAAAGCGCTGAACCAGATATCTGCATCATAATCATAATTCAGAGAATATCCTTCAGGTGAACTCAAACCCGGAAAGCCGTATCCGTACGGTTCCGGAAACTCGGCACTTCCGCCTTCAATGTAAATGATGCCGATCATTTCATTATCCCTGCTAAATAAAAATAATGTTTCACCGCTGTTATTCAATGTAAAAGACAGACCTTCAAGATCAGCAATAACTCCGTATGTATCGTAAAAAACATCTGAGTCGGAACAGATGCTTACCGTTTTTCCGGAAAGTATGACGGTATTCCCTGGGAATACTAATTCTTTACATGCAGCCGTACCGTCTGTAATACGGAAACCGCTTATATCCGCAGTGGAAGCCGAACGGTTTCTCAAAACAATAAATTCCCTTCCGGTATCACTTCCCGCCGCGTCATAAAGAATTTCCTGAAAACCGATTTTAAACGGATCAATTACATTTATGTCTCTGCTTATTGCAAAATTCAGGTATTCTGCTTTTATGCAGCATGTACCTTCCGATACGGAAAAAAGCAAACCCGGGGAATCAAATCTTGCTACATCCGGGTTAACCGACTCCCACATGATGTATTCAGGTTCTACAATGCTTCTTGTCCCGTCACTGAACAATGCAATCGTTTTAATTTCCTTCAGAGTGCCGGCATTAAAGAAATCGGGACATAAAAAATCAATTCCTGTAATGGTACAGGACTCACCTTCCGTATCAGAAGCTTCATATTCAGGATAATCCTGACATGAATTCATCAGTATCAGTAACAAAAAAAATATTTTTTTCATAAATCCTCCTTATACATTAATAACGTATCAGGAGGATGAAATTTTAAAAGATTTTATAAAAAATCATAAAATTTTATAAAATTGTATATTCTGTTTCAATCCGGTCTATTTCATTCACGAATTTATTAGACGGATAACCGGCCGCAAGTACGGCATGCAGGCGGTTTCCCGAAGGAATTCCGAATTGCGTTCTTATTTTACGGAATTTCCTCCTGTTAATTACCATTGTTATATAACCTACAAATAAAGAACCGATACCGGATGCAGCAGCCAGATTGGAAGTGTTTGCAGCCCATATTACGCTGTCCACAGCTTCAATTGATCCGGATGACGCTTTTGAATGAAACAGAAAAAGTACCGGAGCATTGAAGCAGACAAAATTTTCATTCTGCTGTTTTTTCCGGGTAAAATAATAATAATACCCCTTAAACAGCCTGCTTCTTTTTTTACCGAGAAATAATCCCGCAAAAAAATTAATTACAGGACCTGATAAAAGACTCATTGTATCGATAAGGTCTGAACTGACAATGTCATTCAGCTGTTTGATTTTTGCCCTGTCGGTTATAACGGTAATTGAAGTTTTCCGCCGGTTGCTTGCAGATGCATAATATTTTACCGCATCCATCAGTTCCTTAATAATTTTTTCAGGAACAGGCCTGTCCCTGAAAAATCTTACCGACCTGTTGTGTTTATAGAGGTTAATTAAATCTTTTGAAGATACAGTATTCGCTTTCAGTTTTTTTACAGGCGTATTGTTATACATTACAGCCTGCTTCGGACAGACGGCAACACAATGTCCGCATGAAATACAGTTACGCGCTACTGAATATGAATCAATGTTTATTGCCATGGAAGGACATTCTTTTTCACAAATACGGCATTTTATGCATTTTTT
>JAFGJZ010000175.1 GCA_016928815.1 Spirochaetota bacterium | reverse complement strand
ATATAATATTTACTATGAATATTTTCAATTTTTTTATAAACAGCAAGCATTGATTCCGGCTTGCCAGTTTCTAAATATATTCTTTCAGCGTTTTTTTTCATAAAATCAATACGGCTCGCCTGATATGATGATTTTTTCCCGAAAAGACTTGCTTTTCGCAGTCTATCTCTTGAAATACGCATATTCACTTCCCAGTTAACATCATCATCCGCTTTTTTAAACTCTTCTGCTTTGTTTTTAAAATTCACAGCTTCAGCAGAAAGAACTGCCTGCTGTTTTTCCATACCGGCAATTTCCGAATCAAGCCGCTTTGCATTTTCTAGCAGCATCTTCATGAATTTTAATTCATTACCTTTAAGATTTTTTTCACTTTCAGCAAGCCATGCATCCCACTCACGCGGCTTGAAAGTTTTTACTTTTTCCGGATCTTTCCCGATTTTAACCGATGATTCCTGATCAGGTCCGATCATTACAGTGTTCTTCACACCTGTCAGGGAAACAGTTCCTTCCTTAACCTGCACAAGAGTGGTACCGTCAGCACCGGCTGCAATATCAAACTCGGTACCCCTGATAGCCGCTACGGCAGTCGGAGTCCTGATTCCGTAATTCTGATTATTCTTTTTTAGTTTATCCATTTTCAGGCTTAATCTTCCTACAAAAAGAGAGAGAAACCCTGACGGCTGGTCATCAACCATGTCTGTCGTAATTTCAACCAGACTGTTCTGTGAAATGCGTATTTCATCTCCGCCAAGATCAATCGCCGCATAGGCGGCACGGCCTGTTTTTATCTGATACCCGTCATTCAAAGTCATTCCCGAAAACGGTTTTTTCCAATCGGAACTTCCCGGCGATTTCACGGTCACATCACCTGAGAAAATTTTCATTACAGGTGCAGAAAAGATATCTGCAGACGCAAAAAGAACCAGAATTAAAATTATAAGTTTTTTCATTATTCAATCCTTTATTTTTACTCCTTAATATTTAAACCGCAATTTCGATTGATTGTCAAACAGAAATCCAAAAGCAATTGGAATAATTCCGGATGTTAATGCCGGCACCGGCGCACCGGCAGATTACTTCAATTTTTTCTTTCCGAAAGTTTATAATTCAGCCTTATAAGAGAACGAAGCCACTCTTCAAGATAGACCGACAATTCCCTTTTTAATGATTCATTCACCGGAGTTGACTCATCACAATCATATATCTGTTCAAAAATTCCTTCACTGTCATTCCGGTAGGTTAAAGGCTGAACCGTATGATTCTTCAGATCAATTAAAATCTCCATGTCCGGCTCACACAGGATATCATCATTCCGAATCCGGTTGTGTGCAAGTGCACATAATATTCTGTCATTTTCCCGGTTAAGCAAATCCGCGTGCAGCGGAAGCGATTCGGCAGTTTCATAACAGGCGTAAAAGTAATTACGCATGCTCTCAATAATTCCCAATTCATTCATTAAATCATAAATAGTATGCTGCTTTGTTTTCAGTGCGTTCATTCTGCACCTCCGTAAATTAAATATACTATACATAAGTATAGTATATTTAATTTATGTCAAGACCGATTTTTATCCGATGACATTCAGAATTTCAAAGAACAGCCATGTCCCGGATTTTTTTTGAAATACTTCTGATGATATTCCTCTGCGGGATAAAATATCCCGAATGGAGTAATTTCAGTAACAATCCTGAAATTATACTTTTCTTCATTAAGTCTGTTTTTCATATTTTCAGCTGAAGATTTCTGTTCTTCATTTACATGAAAAACAGCAGATCTGTACTGTGTACCCGTATCAGGTCCCTGACGGTTAAGAGTGGTAGGATCATGAATTTCCCAGAAAATTTTCAGCAGATTTTCATAGGATATGACATCTGAATCAAATTCAATTTCTACAGCCTCGGCATGTCCCGTCAATCCGGTACAGACCTCTCTGTATGTCGGATCCGGTGTATTTCCGCCTGTATATCCAACCTTTGTGGAAATAACACCTTCCATATCTGAAAAAATTTCCTCGACACCCCAGAAACATCCGGCTGCAAATACGGCTTTTTCAGGTTTCATGCGGATTCTCCTGATTTTTTAAAAATTGGAAAATTTTTATATCTTCACGGCAAATATGGTCTTTAAGCCATGATTTGAGAAAAGATAACACTTCCCTTATATCAATTATACCCCGGATATTTTCATTATCACATAAGGATTGAATATATTCAGAAAATTCTTTATGAAGGATCCGGTGCTCTTCCAGATAAGGGTATTTGACCGAGATCATAAAATTTTCCTCACAGGAGAAATGTATTCTGACATAATCGGAAAGAAATCTCACAGTTTCATTTAACTCCTCTCCCGAGATAGTGTCATGAATATTCTGCAGCTCGGCAATAAGACTTACAAGTTTCATATGCTGGCGGTCAATTTCCCCGTTGTCAATCGACCATTTACTTGACCAGACGAACATGCTCATATAAAAAATACCGGAAACATCATCATGCAATCTTTTCAGCAACAGTTCTGAAAATTGCCGCTGCAATGTAGTAAAAAGCAAGACCGGAAAAAATCATTTTAGCCACAATACCGGATAAAACACCCATGAGAGATCCTAAAGAAGGAAGCAGCGCTTCATCAAATTTCATGCCGCCGGTAATTTCTCCGATAAGAGCTCCTGCAAAAGGTCCCGCAATTATTCCAAACGGCGGGAAAAACAGACCGGCAAGCAATCCTATTGAAGCACCCCATATTCCTCTTTTCGTACCGCCGAATTTTTTAGTTCCGAGAACAGGAAAAACAAAATCAAGAACAGTAACAACAGCCCCCGCAATAAACATTATGACAAAAAATTTAACCGAAAAATCGGCATAAGCCGTGAAATGAAGTGCAACCAGACCGAAAAAACTGAGAACCGGACCGGGGATGACAGGAACTATGCATCCGACAATGCCGATTACAGCAAGAACAACAGAAAGAATCATCAGCAGCTCATTTACAAAATTCATTATTTACTCCAGTATTAAATTTATGCAAGTCTGACCCTGATATCATATATATCAATCTGAAAATTTAATTTTGAAAGCATCAATGCTACTCAAAATGAAATTTCTGTCCACCTTAATTCCGGCATTTATCAATGCGGAAAATGCAGCCCCAATGACTGGTTCCAGAATTACAGGCATGATATTAATATTTTCTGAAAATTTTCCGACTTTTGAATAAAGCCTGTTTTTAAAAATACCTTCGGAATT
>JAFGJZ010000174.1 GCA_016928815.1 Spirochaetota bacterium | reverse complement strand
TTCGAATTTATTGACATTTCCTATATGAAATTCGCCCTTTACTTTTATAATGGTTACTTTTGGCAGCTCTTCTACACTTAAATCCATCATCAGCCCCTATTCCTCCTTGGAGTTAAAAGAAAGTCACCCTTCCTTTATAGAAAGTAAATGCTTAATAATCAACAATTTTTTATTAAATAAATCAAATAATTATTGATTCAGAAACGGTCTTATCTGACAATTATGTCTGAAATAATATTATACTCATTAAAATAATAATTTACATATATCATAGCGGAAATAAATTGTATTTTATTCTTTAAAATGATGAATTTATCAACATAGGAAAACTCATGATAAAAAAAACCAATAACCATTTTTACGATAACTTTGAATTTAATTCGGTATCCGCCGAAATAAAATATAAAAACAGAGATGATTTTGCTTTAATTTTCTCTAAGAAACCATGTAATGCCGCAGCCGTTTTTACCAAAAATCTGGTTAAAGCCTCACCCCTCAAGGTTTCTTCAGCAAATATTAAAAACAAAATCAGGGCAGTGCTGGTAAATTCAGGAAACGCAAATGCAGCTACCGGGACGCAGGGAATGGAAAATGCCCTTAAACTGAATCAGGTGCTTTCGGAAAAACTTAATATTCCATCCGGTTCAATTTTACAGTGCTCCACCGGGGTAATAGGCATTCAGCTTCCTGTTGAAAAAATGATAAATTCCCTTCCCGCACTTGTTGAAGGAAAAAATCCGGATAAAGCCGATTTTTTTTCAAAAGCGATAATGACTACCGATACATTTAATAAAATCAGCACATATGAGTTCAGTCATGACAATATAAATTACAGAGTAACAGGCATTGCAAAAGGCGCCGGCATGATAGCACCCGACATGGCGACTCTTCTGGCATTCATTCTTACTGATTTTCCGGTTTCACCCGATAAAATGGACACAATATTCCGGGCTGCCGCAGATTCGACTTTAAATGCAATTACAGTCGACGGTGACACATCCACTAATGACACGGCAATTTTACTTTCTCCGGAAAATGACAGCTATTTCATTGATGATAATGATTTATCACTGTTCAGAGAAGCCCTTACCGCTGTAATGTCCGATCTGGCATATATGCTTATCAAAGATGCCGAAGGTGCGACTAAATGCGTTAAAATAAGCTGCATTAATGCAAAAAGTGAAAATGACGCCAGATTATGTTCCAGAGCGATAGCTCAGTCAATGCTGGTAAAAACAGCTATCTTCGGTGAAGATCCCAACTGGGGAAGAATCGCATGTGCGGCCGGCTATTCCGGTGCAGATTTTAATCCTGATAACATATCAATTTCGTTTAATAATATTGTACTGCTTGACAAAGGATCACCTTTAGGTCATAATATAATCGAAGCAGAAAAGGTCATAAAAAACAGTGAGTATACAATTACCATTGATTTAAATGAGGGGAATTTCAACTGGACTTTTCTCACTTCTGATTTAAGTTATGATTATGTTAAAATTAATGCTGAATATACGACCTGATTCATTAAAAACTACTGCAGGATGAATGACATGAAATTAAGAATAAAATATATATTACTGCCGTTAATAATTTCAATTCTAATGTGCAGCAGCCTTTATGCGCAGGAAAACAGAAAATCAGTCATAATATATAAATTTATTAATGAAAAATCTGCAGAAAATCTGAATTATCTCTCTGAAATCATACCGGATCAAATTTCACTGGAAATAATCGAGAACAGCAATTATACAATTAATATTCTTCCAATGATCAATGACGTTAAAAACATTATTATTGCACCCGATGATGAAGCCAGAAAAGCATTACTGCCCGAATTTAAAGCCGATGCGGATTTCATAATTTTCGGGTCATATAAAATTGATGAAAAATCAGGTAAAGTACTAATTAGAAGTTTCAGCTACAGCAGCCGTACCGGATTTCTTTTTCAAAATGATGATATAATTACCGATCAGGGTTCTCTGCTTATTGAAAATCTGAAGCCGCTTTCTGAAGCCTGCAATGAATTCATAATAGAAGACAATGCAGCCGGAACAAAAAGAATGTACAATAAAGGAATGTATAATTTTCTAAAAGGCTCCTATTTCGAATTCAGCTACGGTATGATTACTTTCACCGGCAGCCAGGGGAAAGGCGTCGATGATGATTACATGTCAACAGTTTCATATTTCTACTCATTTTATGATGCCGGTATATATCAGGAAATACCTTTAATAAACGTAAGCGGCATAGGAATAAAATATGTTTATTTCGATGCCGAAAATTCGGATTCCAGTCCGAATGTTTTTTACGGATATTCAAGATCCATTTTACTGAATTACTATTTTTTCTTCAGACCTGCTGATTTTATGAACTTCAGCATTTATGCAGGATGCGGCATGACCTCAATGCTAAATTATGACAATCCGGCCGCAAATGGAACAGATAATGTAAAAAAGGATTTCTATTCCGTGTTTGCAGCCGGCTTTGATTTCCGTTTCATATTCAATCATATGACACTTACGGCCGGAGCCGGTCTTTCCAATACATTTATGGATGAAGGCAGTCTTTCTGCATTTTACATAAACACAGGCGCGGGAATACGTTTTTAACCGCTATCAGACCCTGATCATCTCCATGCTTATCCGCACTTAGACGGATTTTCATCACATTTTCACTGAGTTTTTATATATACTCCGCTTTGATAAAAATTATTCAAAGTTGAGTAAAAAATTTTCTTGTTAATTTCAGCATTAAAACGTATAATAATGATTATACAGACGGCAAATATAATGACATTTTGCACCCGGAGAACAAAATGAACAGGTTATATCTCATCGCATTGCTGCTGATTTTCTTTTCAAATTTCAACATTTTTTCCCAGCAGGAAACTGATCTTACCCTGAGCAGGGCGATAGATCTGTCTGTTGCAAACAACACCTCATACAAAATACTTAAGGAATCGGCAAAAGAGGCTGAAGAAAATGTAAATATTACATGGGGAATGCTGTGGCCGGCACTCAGCAGTGACGCGTCAGTTACAAAAATGGGTTCAGATCCGGAAAGTTCCATGCGGCCGGAGAAACAATATTCAATAAATATTGTAAATGCACAAATATCAGTTAATCCGGGGTTTTTCTATAATTCCCTGCAGGCGTCAAGGAAGGCATATATCGCATCCGTGAATAATCTCAGGCAAACCGAGTCTGCAATACTGAAAAGCACCATTGATCTTTACTATGCTGTCGTACTTGCAGAAGAAAATCTTAAAATTAAACAGGAATCATCAAAGCTTCTTCTGGAAAACTATCAGACCGTTCTCACAGGCTATAATAAAGGAATATTTTCCAGATTAAATTATCTAACTGCACAGGTTGAATATAACAATTCAAAAACCGAGCTGATAAACGCACAGAATGACTATGATACTGCGGCCGCGGCACTTAATATCCATCTCGGTTATAATGTGGATAACAAATTGAATATAAATTTCGATCCTGGGTCTTTTGATGAAAATGAAATGAATGAAATTCTTGAAAATGAACCTGAATTTATTAATAACATGACCGCTGAAGCCTTAAAAAACAGACCCGAACTTATACAGAAAAAATCTCTTCAGGAAGCCAATGAATACAGCACTTCAGCAGCTTCTTCAGTGTATTACTGGCCGACCTTTTTCATAAGGGGGAATTATAATTATTCCAGAAACTTCTATCCCGAACAGGAATCTCCCGGTTCAACCGGCAATCCTGCCGTTGACGCCATTCTTCCCTATCTGCAGACAGCTCCGGACGAAGACTGGCAGAAATCATGGAGCATTTCTTTCGGAGTCAGTTATCAGTGGGGAGCACTCTCCCCTTTTGACCCGTCCCATGCCAGAAAAAGACAAAGTGAAAACAGGGAAAATCAGAGCGCACTCGATATTGAAAATTTTACCAGACAGATCGAGCTTGAAGTCAAAACAGATTTTATCAGACTGAAGTCGGCACGTCTTGCAATACTTTCACAGATAGACAACATAAAAACAGCAAGAGAAAATTACTCTGCATCATTGACGCAGTTCAGAAACGGACTCATCGACAATACTGCGCTGATTAATGCAAATCTGAAACTGCTTACCGCCAGAACACTTCTCATCCAGTCAATATATAACTATAATACCGCCAAATCTCAGCTGAATATAGCGGTCGGTAAAACCATACTTAAAATTTAACCGGGGGATTTATGAATAGAAGGAGATTTGTATATGTTGTAATAATATCTTTTATGATCATAATTACTGTCGCTGTACTGAGATCATGCCAGATTAACAGCAAAAAAACCAATGAGCCTGAAAATGAAATAAAGGAAATACCGGTTAAAGCGGCGGATGCTAAAATTACCGATCTCAAACAGACCGTCAAACTTACCGGAAACATAATCGGCACCGAGGTTATTCAGATATTTCCTTCTGTCACTGGAAAAATAAAAACAATACTTGTAAAGCAGGGAGATCCTGTCAGGGCAAACCAGACTCTTTTTCAAATCGACCGGGATGTCATAGGAATGGAATTCAGGCTTGCCTCTGTTCAGTCTCCTATTAATGGTTACGTCGCCTCAATATATGCGAACCGCGGAATGTCGGTTGCCCCCGCAACTCCTCTTGCGGAAATCGTTAACCAGAAAAATGTCGAGTGCGTAGTTCAGATAATGGAAGAGGATATAAACACAATAGCTTCCGGTTCGGAAGCTGAAATAACAGTAAATTCATTTCCGGACAGAATTTTCAAAGGGATTGTCTATAAAAAAAGTCCTGTATTAAATCAGATTTCAAGAACGCAGGAAATCAGAATCAGCATTGAAAACAGCAGTCTGGAACTTCGTCATGGCATGTTCGCTGATGTTGAAATTATTACAAAGCTTCTTAGAAATGTCCTGATTGTTCCGGTTGATTCACTTTTTTACGATAAGGACGATGTCCTGTCTGTTTTTATCGTTAGAAACAAAAAAGCCGTGAAAACTCCGGTTTCAATATCGGTTGAAATCGGAAATTATGCAGTTGTTGAAAGCGGGCTTTCAGCCGGTGATACTATAATTACTCTCGGTCATGAAAACGTAAATGAAGGTGATCAGCTTCTTGTTTACAAAGAAGAATTTTAGAGGCAATTAATATGAAATTATCTGAATTGTCAGTAAACCGTTCAATTACTTCAATTATGCTTTTTATTGGAATAATTGTACTCGGATTTGTCAGTCTTTCCAAAACTCCGCTGGATCTCTTCCCGGAAATTGACTATCCGGTTGTTGTTGTAATTACCGATTACACCGGAGCCGGACCGAAGGAAGTTGAATCATCAATAACAAGAATGATCGAAGAATCATTTGCCGGCATAAACAATGTCGAAGAAATCAGTTCAACTTCCAAAGAAGGGAGTTCCATGGTTATGGTGAAATTCGCCTGGGGCACTGACATGGCCGGAGGCGTATCAGACCTTCGTGAAAGGCTTGATATAATCAAAAAATTCTTTCCAGACGGTGCTGAAACACCGATTGTTATCAAGTTTGATGTTTCCCTGATGCCGATTATGACTCTGGTCATATCCGGAGATAAATCCAGCGCGATGCTGCGGGATTATGCAGAAAATGATCTAAAAAATTCAATTGAAAAAATCGACGGGGTCGCTTCGGCGAATGTCGAGGGCGGCTCAAAATACGAAGTAAGAATTGATCTGATAAAAAACAGACTTGAAGCATACGGTTTGAATGTTGATTCAATAATCCGCATACTTCAGATCGAAAATATGAACATCTCCGGGGGCGAAATATATTCACTGACAAAAAAATATACATTGAGAACGAAGGGTGAATTCTCATCACTGTATGACATCCGGAATGTAATTGTCGCTGTTAAGAACAGTACACCCGTTTATCTCAAGGATATTGCGCGGGTTTATGAAACACCGAAAGAGACTCAGGATATTTTCCGCATTAATGGTGAAAACGGTGTCGGATTGAGAATAAACAAACAGTCGGATAAAAACACGGTTCTTGTATCAAGAAACATCATGAAAGATATTGAAGAAATACGGAAATCTGCACCGAAAGGAATAGACATACGCATTGCATTCAATTCAGCGGAATACATCGAGCAGTCCATAAATAATGTTATTTCAAATGCAATTATCGGAGGATTGATTGCGGTATTCGTTGTTTTCCTTTTCCTGAGAAGCTTCAAATCCTCCCTGATTCTCGGACTTTCGATACCTATTTCGATTATAGCAACATTTATTGCAATGTACTATTTCGATATTTCACTCAACATGATGAGTATGGGTGGACTGGCAATCGGCGTTGGAATGCTTATTGACAACTCCATTGTAATACTTGAAAACATATACAGATACAGGGAAAAAGGCGCACGGAACGATGAAGCTGCAAAGTTAGGTGCTGATGAAATGGCAATGGCAATAACTGCATCAACGCTTACGACAATTGTTGTTTTCGTACCGTTTCTTTTTTCTTCCGGATTTGCCGGACAGCTGTTCAAACCGATGGCATTAACCATTTCTTTTTCACTGCTTTGTTCACTTCTGGTCGCACTGACTCTGGTACCTATGCTGTCATCAAAGATTATAAATAGAATCAATTTCAATGAAAACCGCAGTTCCGGGCGTCTTGCCGCTATTTACAATAGAAGTGAAAATCTTTACAGGAAAGTGGAAAGTCTTTATTCGGTGGCAATTAATTACGCCCTTCAGCACCGTAAATCAATCGTACTTGGTTCAATTGCGGCCGTTGCCGCCGGAATGATGCTTCTTATCTTTTCAATAGGAAAAGAATTTATTCCGGAACAGGATGACGCCCATATGCAGTTTGAAGTAAAACTTCCGGTTGGAACCAATTTAAATACAACCGCAGGTATCATTTATGAGGTTGAAAAAAGGATCAAATCAGTATTACAGCCTGAAGAATACAAGGTGATATCAGGAAGAGCCGGTTCTTCAGGCGGATTTGCCGCGGCATTCGGAGGAGTTGCAGATCATGTAGCACAGTTTGAAATTCTTTTCGAACCTGTAAGTAAAAGGAAAAGAACTGAAAAGGAAATTCAGGATCTGCTCAGAAAGGAATTAGCTGCTCTGCCCGGAGCTAAAGTAAATTTCAACCTTGCTTCCCAGAGTTTTGGCGGAGGAAATTCAATACAGATCGAGGTCTACGGATATGATTTTGATCAGGCGGCAGTATTTTCCAACGAAATTGTTGCAGCCATTAAGGATATTCCCGAACTTACGGACATAACAATTTCCAGAGAGGAAGGACTTCCTGAAAAAGTAATTACAGTAGATAGAAACAAAACATCATCGGTAGGACTTAATGCATCCCAGATAGCTTCCATGGTTAAAAACAATATTGCCGGCAGTGTTGCCACAACATACAGAATGGAAGGAAAAGAATTTGACATCCATGTTCAGCTGAGAGAGCGGGACCGTGCGACGGTTAATGACATTAAATCAATGCAGATTATGACACCGGCAGGAATACCAGTTCCTCTTGGAAACCTGATTACCGTTAATGACAATGAAGGACCATCCGGTATCGAACGCAAGAAACAGCAGCGTGTGACGTACATTAAATGCACTCCAAAAGGTACCAATGACCTTAACGGTGTAGTAAATAAAATTCAGCAGAAAATCGACAAGCTGGTAAAACCGAAAAACTTTTTTGTTAATATAACCGGATCATACAAGGATATGCAGGATACTTTTAAGGATCTGGGGCTGGCACTGATGCTTGCGATAGTGTTAATATATATTATCATGGCCTCCCAGTTTGAATCCCTCGGGTCTCCGTTCATAATAATGTTTTCAATCCCGACACTGATTTTCGGCGTTTCGGTGTTTCTTGTACTTACCGGGACGACATTTAATGCTGTTACTTTCATGGGAGTCCTCATGCTTTCGGGTATAGTCGTAAATAACGCGATTGTCCTCGTCGACTACACAAACATACTGAGAGCCAGAGGCTTTACAACACATGGTGCTCTCATTGAAGCAGGTACAAAAAGGCTGCGTCCGATACTCATGACGACATTTACCACAATTTTCGGACTTGTACCCATGGCTTTAGGCATGGGTGAAGGCGGAGAACTGACAATGCCTCTGGCACATGCAGTTATCGGAGGATTAAGTTCTTCTTTCATTTTTACGCTGATACTGATACCGGTTCTATATTCATATTTTGAAGATTTTAAAAGCGGAATAAAATTTAAAATTAAGCAACTGTGGGGCTGATTATGACAATGATGTTCATTACATATTCCAATGCCATTGACGAAGAAATTGTTGATCTTGTAAAAATGTATAACAAAGGCTATACAAAATTCCGCGGTGTACAGGGAGAAGGAAACGGGGAACCCCATCTGGGAACTCATGTCTGGCCGTCGGTAAATAACTGCATGATGGTGGTAATGGAAAATAAAAATGTTAATAAACTTTTAAAGGATCTCCATATTCTTGAAAATAAGTTTACAGGAATAGGTATCAAAGTATTCTCGACAGAAGCAAAACAGATATATTAAAGCAGGTTCAATTGCCGGTAATTAAAAATCTCATAACGGAGCTTCCGGAAAACTTTACCGAAATGATATGTAATTCGGTACCGGGAATCATGAATATTTCAGGATCCATGGATAAAATTAGCTTTTATTCTGAAAAGATTATAAATTCGGATGATGCATCATTCCTGTATAAAATTCATGACTGCCTTCAGATAACTGACAGTGATGTTGCTGTTAAAGGCGGTGTAAATCTAAAAATCGGCAAGGCACGGGAAATTTTCTGCAGTCCGGTAAAAATTATAGTTTATTTTGCAACAATGGGTCCTGAAATTGATCCCAGTATTCAGAATTTTTTCTCCAGAGAAATGGCGTTCGAAGCATATCTTTATAAAAGCGTAGCATCCCTCCTTCTTAAATTTTTTACAGATGACTGTAAAAAAATTATTAAAGACAGGATGAAGTCGGAATATGGATTTAAAACAGGCTGCAGTTATTCTCCCGGCTACCAGTACTGGGAAATAGAAGAACAGAAAAAACTTACGGAGCTTGCCGATCCGTCTTCAATAGGAATTGAACTTGATGAAAACTGCATCATGCATCCTTCGATCTCGGTCAGCGGTATTTTTGGTGCTGGAACCGATATAAATGAAAAATCCGTAACATGCAGTTTCTGCAGCGAGGAACTCTGTTATCTTAAAAAAACAGATAAATAAAATTACCTGCAAATCATGCAATAAAATTTTAAGAATTAATAACTTCTGCCTACTCCGACTGATACCTTTACAGCATGAGAAGAGACGTTGAAGTCCACATTCTGACCGGCCTGGACCTGCTTTGCTGAAAAATTGGAATGATTGTAGGTAGATCCGGCATAGTAACTCATTCCATTTTTTGAATATTTAAACAGAATATCTGCACTTAGAACATCAAAATCGGAACCTGATTCATATAAAAAATCCGGGTCATGTGAAGAATTAAACATGTATATTTTTGAAAAACCGGATTGAATGCCGAAATTTTCTGACGGTGACCAGGAAATAATAATTCTGTTCATTACCATCGGAGAATTTTCAATTACCACCTTTTCTGTACTGATTGGAACGTCATCCGTAATAAAATTAGTTTCATATTTTCCCGGAAGCTGCATAAAACCTTCAAACCCGATACCGATCGAGTCTGTTAAAAATATAAACGCCCCGAGACCTATCCTCGGAGAAGCAGAGTATTCAATGTAATTTATGAGATTTTTCTCATTCTGCCCCAACGATGAATCATCAACTGATTTAAAACTTTTGCTGTAGGTAATTTCTCCGCTGGAAAGCATGAAACCGAGTTCTGACTTATATTCTTCCGATTTCATATAAAGACCGAATGTGGCACCGGCTGTAACATGCTGATTCTTCTCAGTAGTCTCAATTACAATTCCGGGATTTTCTTTTTTCTTATTTATGTATTCATACTGGTAGGAAGTATCAAGAATCACGCCGTAGGAAAGAACTGAATTAATTTTCCCTGAAAAACCTGCTGACAATTTTGGAAATATGTCATATTCAGTGGAATAAGTAACCTCACCTGCTGCGCTTATTTCTGTTTTCTGTTCCTTGTATTCAGCCATATAATCCTGGGCACCTGATAATGCAATGACATATTTCCTGTCTCCGGGAAGACTCCCGATATTTCCGATTGAAACAGAGGAATTGTATTCACTGGCAGTTTCTATATCAAAATCATATTTTACATCATTCAGCTTAAGATCATCCTTATAGATGTAATCAAGAGCGTTGTAATCTGCAATAAAAATCCAGCTGTTCTGTGAAAAAGCCGAAACGGCAGGATTTTTAAACACATCCTCAGGACCTTCATTATGAGAGGTAAGCATAATTGCACATATATTCTGCTGGATAACTAATACAATAAATGAAACAGTTAAAAGAAATACTTTTTTCACAATTACCTCTTATAGCATAAAATACATTATAATTATAATTATAATTTTGTCAAATACAAACATTATCGTTTTTCGGCAATACTGCTGATATATTCAGCAAAAAATTTCTGATCGCGGATAGCTGACGAATATGCTTTTTTAGTAATTTTAATTTCCGAATCCTGATATGAAGTTTTCTGACGCATAAGGTTATTATATTCATCATTTTCGCTTAATACCGGAAAAATCCTGCACAGTTTGGAATTTGACATGTATATGTCGTCAAAATTAAGCAGATTAATCAGTGAAGATTCCCTTTTCCGTGCTTCGGCTGAGATGTAATTTTTAATGCTGCTGTTGAAAAAAAGATCGCCTGTACCGCTTCCAGTATAGAAAGGCATGTATGTAACTGATGCAGCACAAAGGGCAGTATGCAGATTAACTATCCATCCTCCGTCTCCTGAACCTGCCAGAAGAATTTTTTTACTTCCGGATTCCCTGATTTTATTAATTATGAGATCAATCATTTTTACTGTAAGAATTTTTGAAGTAAGAAACATATTCATGTCATGACAGATTTCAGAATATGCATTAATATTTTCCGTACAGGGCTGATGAACAATTATAACATTCCTGTTCTGCATCAATGAAGCAAACTTTTCATAATTCCTGGGTTTTCTGAAAGTATGCGAATCCATAACAAAAATTACGGTAATTCTGTCTTTATTGAAATTATTAATCAGAATATATTCTGGGGAGCCGGGGAATTCGGAATTTTTAACCTGTGCATAGTAAGTCCCTGCCTCCTCAAATTCCGTTATCAGCAGATCTGCACCCGAAAAGATTTTCACATATCCTTCAGATTCAATGTTATCTGAGAAATATTTTCCGTGAATTTTAAAACTATCTGTATTAAACATGTCTATCATTTCCTTTTATAATGTATTTAAATAAATCCGCAGCATATCAATTACCAGGAATACAGTTCTTTCCCTTATTCTATTTCTATTTCCTGAAAGGTTCAACCTTTTTATTTCTTTATATTCCCCGTGCTTTAATCCGATCAGAACAAGTCCTACAGGTTTTTCCTGAGTTCCCCCGGAAGGTCCTGCAATTCCGGAAACTGCAACCGCTATGTCGCTGCCGCTCTTTAATAATGCACCGTCAAGCATCTCCGATACGGTTTCCTCCGATACCGCACCGAATTTTTCAAGAGTCTCTTTTTTGACTCCAAGCAGGGACATTTTTGATTCATTCGAATATGTTACATATCCTTCATTGAAAAATCCTGATGATCCGGAAAAATTAAGCATTCTGCCTGCGATGAGTCCACCGGTACAGCTTTCAGCTGTAACAAGAGAAAGTTTTTCAGCAATCAGTCTTTTAGCAGCCGTATCTTCAATTTCTTCATCATCATAACCGAATATATATTTCCCAAGACGGCTGTTGATTTCCGACTCAACAGCTGCTATTTTTACATCAGCCTGCTTCTCCGTTTCCGCATTAGCTGTTAATGTTACCTGACAGTAATTATTTTTTGCATAAGGGGCTGCCTTGGGATTCCCATTCTCGTTAAGTATATCCTTGAGAATATCATCCATCATGCTTTCACCAAGTCCTGCGAATTTAATTGTCCGCGATTTAAATACGGAACCTGACATGTTTTTAAAATAAGGATACAGATAATTGTCAAACATGAATGTCATTTCTGCCGGAGGTCCGGGAAGCATTGCTATTTTTTTATTTTCCCTTGAAAATACCGCTCCCGGCGCAGTACCTCTTTCATTTACAAGAATGTGCGCATCAGCGGGAAACATGGCCTGCTTAATATTATTTTCAGGCATCTCCCTGCAGAGTGACTTGAAAAAATTCCGCATTTTAGCCAGTGATTCTTCGTGAACAACAGGAGTCATATTGAAATATTCAGCCGCACATTCTTTTGTAATATCATCTACCGTTGGGCCAAGTCCGCCGGTTGTAATAATGACGTCTGCATAAATAAATGCATCATTGAAAGCACGCAGTATTTCAGCCTTATTATCTCTTACTGATCTGTGGGCTATTATGTCAATTCCAATCTGTTTTAAACGGAATGCGATATATCCGGCATTGGTATTTACAATATCACCGTTCGTAATTTCATTTCCAATTGAAAATATTTCTGCAATCATCCTGTCTCCGTGAATTAAGTCAAAAGTTAAAGGTTAAAGATTAAAGATTAAAGGGATAATCACACCTGTAAAATAATAAATACAATATTTTGCAATTATCAAAAAATATCTCATATATCTGTATGATAAAGGTCATTCTCAATTAGACCGGTCAGACGTGAAATTATTTCATTACATTTAATTTTTCCTTCACTTTTACCTTTTTTGAATAAAAGAAAATTTGAGCTGCCGGCTCCGGCAATACCGTAATCTGCATGTGAAGCTTCGCCGGGTCCGTTTACTTCACATCCCATCACAGCGATGGAAATAATTCTGTTTTTTCTTTCAAGTATTGAGTCAAATTTTGCCTTCATGGTATTTTCAATTTCTTCAGCTATTTCAAGAAGATTGATTCCGGTATCGGTTCTTCCGCATGTCGGACATGAAATAATTTTAATTCCGTACTCAATGATATCCAGAGACCTCAGAATATCATAAGCCGCATCAATTTCCTGATACGGATCTCCGGTCATTGAAACCCTTATGGTGTCTCCTATTCCGTTTAACAGCAGATGTCCGATCGCGATTGAACTCTGCACAAGACATGTTCTTCCGAAACCTGCTTCGGTAAGACCGACATGAACAGGATAATCCCTTTTTGAAGCAAAAAGTTTATTGGCTTCAATCGTTGAAAAAATATCTGATGATTTTATTGAAACAGCAATATCATGAAAATCAAGATTTTCCAGTATCTCAACATGACTCAACGCGGAATCAACCAGAGCTTCAGGTGTTGCGTCGCTGTATTTTTTTCTGTCGATTGAACCGCCGTTAACTCCGATTCTAATAGGTATATTTTTTTCACGAGCCGCACCTGCAACTATGGAAGTTTTTTCAATACTTCCGATATTGCCCGGATTGATCCTGATTTTGTGAATACCTGCTTCAATAGCTCCGAGAGCAATTCTATAGTCAAAATGAATGTCGGCGCAAACCGGAATTGAAACATCTGCAAGAATTTCCTTAAGAAATTTTACATCATCAGACGTTCTTAAGGCAACTCTAACAAGTTTACATCCTGCCCTGTCCAGCCGGTTTATCTGTTCCACATTCCCTCTGACATCACGGACAGGAAGATTGGTCATGGACTGAACTGATATTGGAGCATCTCCTCCGATCAGTAAATCCTTAACACGGATCTGTCTGGTTTTATTTCTTTTTATTCTGTTCATATCATCTGAAAATATTTGAAATGTCATTATACATAATGAAAATGAAAAGAGAAATCAGAATAAAGAAACCGATCGTCTGAAATCCCTGCATTACTTTTTCACTCATCCTTCTCCTGGTAATACCCTCAATCAGAAAAATGAGTATGTAACTTCCGTCTACAGCAGGAATCGGAAGAAGATTCATTATCATCAGAACTATTGAAATTTTAGCCATAAGTATTATAAATGAACGTATACCCCGGTAGTAAGCAGTGTCACCGGCAATCTGCGCTATCCTTAACGGACCTGACAGGTTTTCACGTACGGCGACTTTACCGGTGAATACCATTTTCAGCCCCTTAAGATTTACAACAATAAAATTCAAAGGATCTATCATCGCTTTGATAAACGCCTGTTTGATCGGATAACGGATATAGTTCATTTCCGCAGCAACATCAGTTGAAACACCGAGGTATCCGAATGAAGAATATGTAATCTCACCGGTAAAATCCCCACCAGGTATTTTTAATGATATTTCCTTTCCGGAATTATCATTAAGGACGTTTATGAATTCATCCTTTTCTGTAATTTTTATTCCATTAATGAAAAGGCGTCCAGAATTCAATGCTTCATCAACCAGATTGAATTTGTCTACAGTAACAGAATCTGTTACGTCATTATAGCGATCATTTTTAAGATTTTTTACAGTCAGGGTTTCCTTTATGACAGGCACTACTTCAACTGTTTTCTGAGCATTTGATCTGATTATGGACAGTGATATCTTATTCCCTGCATTACTTTTGATGATATCAACAAAATGCTCAGGGCTTTTAATTACCACATTGTCAATTTTATAAATTTCATCATATTTTTTCAAACCGGCTTTTTCCGCAGCTTCACCCTGTACAACATCAAGAATGAGAATTTTATTTCCATAGGGCATTATTCCAATGCCGTAAAAACCGCCTTCTGAAAAAATTTCAGGCACAACCTTAAATTTTAATTTTGCATTGTCTCTCTCAACATCAATTGCTATTTCGTTTCCTTTTGAAAAAATAATTCCGGTCATTACATCTTCGAAACTGTAAACTTCCTGATTATTAATAGAAACAATTCTATCACCGTTTTTAAGGCCTGACTTTTCCGCAGGCGTTACAATACCGGCTCTGGCGAAATATTCCGGAATCCGTATTTTATTCGTTTCAACAGAAAAACCGACAAGATTCATTATGAAGAAAATGAGAATACCGAAAATAAGGTTAAAAACAGGGCCCATGGCAACTGTTACAAGACGTCTCCATGGCGAGGCTGTAAAAAATTCATAACTTTTGCCTTCGAGATTGTCCGACATGTTTTCACCGTAAAATGAACAGTATCCTCCGAAGGGAATCAATGTAATCTGATATGTCGTATCACCCCATTTTTTTTTCAGAAAACCTTTTCCGTAACCGAGTGAAAAGGTTTTAGCCTTTATGCCGACCATTTTTCCGCCAAGAAGGTGACCGAGTTCATGTACAAATACGCAAAAACCCAGCAATACAATTGCCGCTAATATCTGAATAGAAATCATTTTATCTCCTTTAGAATGCTTTCCGCTGTTTCTCTTGCTTTCAAGTCTATCTCATAAATAGTATGTATATCTGAAATATTTATAGTTTCATGTGTGTCCATTGTTTTTTTTATTATTTTTATAATATCAGTAAATTTAATTTCCTTCTTTAAAAACGCATTTACCGCTATTTCATTTGCAGCATTAAGAACTGCCGGCATGGATCCGCCTTCACGGCCGGCGGAATAACAAAGCTCAAGTCCGGGAAACCGTGATGAATCATATTCTCTGAAAGTAAGAGAACCGGTTTCTGCAAAATTAAGGCGTCCGAAACTGTTTTTTCTTTTTTCAGGATAAAAGAACGAGTACATTATCGGAAAGACCATATCAGTAACACCCATATGGGCAAAAACCGAACCGTCATTCATTTCGATCATGGAATGAATTATACTTTCCGGATGAATAATTACATCTATATTGTCATAATTCATATTGAAAAGAAAATGCGCTTCTATGACTTCAAGTCCTTTGTTTATAAGTGTTGAGGAATCAATAGTAATTTTACTTCCCATATTCCAGTTAGGATGCTTCAGAGCTATTTCGGGTGTAACTTTCTCCATCTCATTTTCTGAAAGATCCCTTAGAGAGCCTCCCGAGGCGGTTATTATAATTTTATTAAGATTATCCCTGTTCTCTTTGTCAAGAAGTGAAAATATGGCACTGTGTTCACTGTCTACCGGAATCAGTTCCCTGTTATATTTCTGTATTTCTGATTTGAAAAATTCTCCGGATACGACCAATGTTTCCTTGTTGGCAAGCGCGATCCTTTTTACGTTCGGTATAGCCCTGATGGTAGGTTCAAGTCCGGCGGAACCGACTATTGCTGAAAGAAGAATGTCATAGTCCCTGTCTGCAAGATCGTTTAGAAATTTTTTACCGCATAATATTTCAGTACCGGGGAAGCTGTCCTTTATTTCCTGAAGCTTTGTACTGCCTGAAAGTCCTGCATCGGTTATGACTGCTATTTCAGGACGGTACTCCCTGATTTGACTGCAGAAAAGATCAATATTATTATTACAGGAAATTGCTTTTACACTTATTTCATCTTTAAATTCATTTACTACGTTTAAAGCTGAAGTACCTATTGATCCCGTTGAACCGAGAATCGCCAGAGTCTTTTTCATTTAATGTTATATACCCCGAATTTTCAGATAATAATAAAATACAGGGAAGGCAAAAATGAGCGCATCAAAGACATCCCACATTCCTCCATGACCCGGAATTATTGTCCCTGAGTCCTTTATTCCAGCATCACGTTTTATAGCAGACTCTATCAAATCCCCGGTATTACCGGAAAGACTGAGAAGCAATCCCAGAAAAGCCGCTTCAAATTTAGAAAAAAGATGAAGGTCATAAAATGTGATCAATACTTCATTTGCAACCATCATGGAGATGATACCGAATAAAATTCCGGAGAAGTAGCCTTCCCACGACTTATTCGGAGAAACTGCAAAGCCGACTTTGTGTTTACCGAAAAGAACCCCTCCGAAATAGGCAAAACTGTCATTAAGCATTATCATTACATGAAGCAGCAGAATATATACAGAACCGTTGGGAAGAGCTTTCATTAATATGATATGAGAATATCCGATTACAATGTAGATTAAACCGAAAATTGAGGATGAAAGTGAAAAAATCGTTCCGTCAAGCGGCCTTCTCCAAACCTGAATGATTGCAATTACGATAATAAAAAGTGCTAAAACTCCAAGTACAGGTCTAAGGTCATAAGAGGAAAAATACCGGTTATATCCGTTTATATTCCCGTAAGCATACATGTACATTAATATATTTATCAGAACGGCAGTAATTATTCCCGGAAGAAAAAAAGGTTTCCCGGTTTCTTTTGCTGAAGAAATCTGATAAAATTCAATTAGACAGAAAACAGATATTACAATAGATAAAATCAACACCGGTATTGACATGAAATCATTGGTAAAAAAGAAATACACATATACCGGCAGAAGAATTGCCGCACTTACAATTCTTTTTAAAGCGTTGTTAAAGGTTGAACTCATATTCCACCATACCTTCTGTCTCTTTTCTGATATTCAATCACAGCATTGTAGAGATCTTTTTTTCCGAAATCAGGCCATAATACGTCGACAAAAATAAGTTCCGCGTATGCAATCTGCCATAGAAGAAAATTACTGAGCCTGTATTCACCTGACGTTCTGATCATCAGATCAACAGGCGGCAGTCCGTTTGTATACAGATTTCTTTCAATTTTTGCAATTGTGATTTTTTCGTTTTCTTTTCTTGTTTCAATCCATTTATTTACACTGTCGGTAATTTCCTGCTGAGATCCGTAATTCAGACAGAAGTTAAGAATGATTTTATTATTTTTTTTTGTTGATTCAACGGCATGTTCTATTCTTGTCCGTACATTTTTAGGGAGTTTTTTCATTGTTCCCGAATGATGCACCTTCGCGCCTTTTTCAATCATAATGGGAAGTTTTTTATCAAAAAACTCAATCATTAGATTCCACAGCCCGTTTACTTCAGCTGCCGGTCTTGACCAGTTTTCGGTAGAAAAAGCATAGAATGATACACATTTTATTTTAAGATCCAGCGCATCATCCATAAGACGTTCAATCGACAGCGAACCAGCCCTGTGACCTTCAATTCTTTCCATGTTCTTTTTCCGGGCCCAGCGTCCGTTTCCATCCATAATTACCGCCACATGCGACGGTATTCTGTTTCTGTCAATTCTGGAAAGAAGCTTCTCCATTTAAACGCTCATGATCTCTTTTTCTTTATTATCCATCATTTTCTGCGCTTTTTCAATGAAACCGTCAGTCACTTTCTGTATGTGATCCTGAGCGTTTTTCATTTCATCTTCAGAAATTACTTTATCTTTTTCAATTTTTTTAACAGCATCGTTTCCGTCCCTGCGGACGTTTCGAATTGCAACTTTACATTCTTCAGTTTTATTTTTGGCGAATTTCACAAGTTCTTTTCGTCTTTCTTCAGTCAGTTCGGGAATCTGAATTCTTATAAGATTTCCGTCATTGTTAGGATTAAGGGAAAGGTCGGATTTCAAAATGGTTTTTTCAATCTCTCCCAGATTGGTTTTATCCCATGGCTGAATAACAAGAAGCCGGGGCTCAGGACATGAAACTGTTGCTACCTGAGTAATAGGCATCTGCGAACCGTAAACATTTACGGTAAGAGAATCAAGAATTGCCGGATTGGCTCTTCCGGTCCGTATTCCTGAAAAATCCTTTTCAAGCGTTTTGATGCTTTTATCCATTCTATGTTCAATGTCTTTATAAATTTCGTTTACCATAATATTCCTCTTTAACTGATGATTGTTCCGATTTTTTCACCATTAAGAATTTCCTTAATGGAATTTTCCCTGAAAAGATCAAATACAACTATTGGCATCTGATTGTCCATACAGAGCGAAATAGCAGTCAAATCCATAATCCTGAGTTTTTTCTCTACAACTTCCTGATAGGAAATCTGTTCAATTTTAACCGCATCACTGTGCTTCACAGGATCTTTATCGTACACGCCGTCAACTTTAGTTGCTTTCATTAATACTTCAGCACCTATTTCGATAGCTCTGAGACTTGCCGCCGTATCTGTAGTGAAAAAAGGATTTCCTGTTCCGGCAGCGAGTATTATTACTCTGTTTTTTTCAAGATGTCTGATTGCTCTGCGTCGAATATAAGGTTCAGCAACAGATCTCATTTCAATTGCAGTAAGTACTCTTGTTGATATGCCTATCTGTTCCAATGCATCCTGCATTGCAAGCGCATTAATTACAGTTGCCAGCATACCCATATAGTCACCCTGGGTTCTTTCCATACCGAGTGATTCTCCGAGGGTGCCCCGGAAAATATTGCCCCCGCCTATAACGAGGGCAATTTGAACTCCTGTATCGTGTGCTTCCTTGATCTCCGCAGCAAGTCTTTTTACAATGTCGGGATTTATTCCGTTTTTCATTGATCCGGCAAGTGCTTCACCGCTCAACTTTACCATTATACGTCTGTAACTTTTCTGCGGATCAGCCATCTCAAGCACCTACCTGAAATCTTATAAATTTCGCAACTTTAATTTCATCATTAATTTTACTGCTGTAATCCTTAATTACGTCTGATATCTTTTTACCTGAATCCTTAATATATACCTGATCAATCAGACATACATCAGAATAAAATTTATTGATTTTTCCTTCAACAATTTTTTCAAGTACATTTGCAGGTTTTCCCGAATCTTTCATCTGCTCAAAATAGATTTCTTTTTCTTTTTGAATGACGCTTTCAGGGATTTCTGAAGAATTGAGATACTGCGGCATTGCCGCTGCAGCCTGCATTGCAAGTTCCTTTCCAAGTTCTTCAACTTCCGGTTTTGCTCCGGCTGCAGTTTCAAGCTGAATTACAACCCCGATTTTGTTGTTACTGTGTACATAGCTTGCAAAAACGGTATTCGCTTCAGCTTTAAGCTGTGTGAATTTTCCAATTCCCATATTTTCGCCTATGGTACCAATAGAACTTTTTACCATCTCTTCCACCGAAGCAGGAACATCGGTTTTTGATACATCTTCTTTGGAAATGACATCCAGGAGCTCCTGTGAAAGTTTAATAAAATTGGCGTTTTTAGCAACAAAATCTGTTTCACAGTTTACTTCAAGAAGGATTGCTCTTTCCGGTGTAAGTTTTACCGCAATAATTCCCTCTTTAGCTTCTCTGCCTGCTTTTTTATTTGCAGCAGCCAGACCTTTTTTTCTAAGAAAGTCTGTTGCCTGTTCCATATCGCCGTTTGTTTCAATAAGAGCTTTTTTGCAGTCAAGCATTCCCGCCTGAGTTCTTTCTCTTAGCTCTTTTATCATATCTGATGTAATATCTGCCATTATATTCTCCTTATTTAATTAAGGCACGAATAAAACCGCAAGGTTTTATTCAGCATCGCCTGTTTCATCCGGTTTAACTGCTTCAGATACATCGATTGCAGTAAGATCCGGATCAATAATTTCATCACCTTCTTCAAATTCAGTCTGTCCGCCTGACTGGCCGTCTTCAACAGCTTTTGCCATTACTTCAAGAAAAAGAGCGATTGCACGGATAGCATCATCATTTCCCGGTATTGGAAAATCGATTTCTTCTGGATTACAGTTAGTATCAACAACGGCAAAAATGGGAATATTTAAAGTTTTCGCCTCATTAATAGCAATTGTTTCTCTTTTAGGATCAATAACAAAAATTGCATCAGGAAGTTTTTTCATTTCAGCAATACCTGAAAATATTTTTTCCTTTTTAGCAAGTTCTCTGGCAAGTTCGAGTCTTTCTTTTTTAGTCTCGGCATCCCAGTTGTCAGTTTCAGCCATTTTTCTAAGATCCTTGAGTCTTCTTACAGACGCGGATACTGTTTTGAAGTTTGTTAAGAAACCTCCAAGCCATCTTTCGGAAACGTAATACATACCGCATTTTTCTGCGTATTCCTTTACAGCTCCCTGAGCCTGTTTTTTAGTTCCCACGAAAAGAATTTTTCCGTCATTTGCAGCAACTTCACGCATGGCATTATAGGCAAGTTTAAGTCTCTGCATAGTCTTCTGGAGATCAATGATGTGAATACCATTTCTCGCAGTAAAAATAAATTGATCCATTTTAGGATTCCATCTTCTTGTCTGGTGACCGAAGTGAACACCCGATTCAAGTAGAGCTTTCATTGATGTAACAGCCAAAGCAGTTACCCCCTTAGTATTAATAAATTTTTATATACGGATTTCCCGTAAATAAATTTATCCCGTTCATGTTACCCAGATTTCATTAAGAATAGGTGCAACCAGGATTTACTCCTGATTTCCATCGTTTACCTCAGGCAAACGGGATAGCTGCAGGTGCAGCCGGTTAAAAAACCTTAAATTTTTAAGTAGATTAAAAATCCCGCGATGCATCCGATAATAGCGGAAATACTTAATCTGATTGTTACAGATATGACGTTGAGATCAAATGAAGCTGCATCAGTAAGATTCATGGTAATAATCCTGGCAGCGGGAATTATGCTTACAATCAGTGTGCCGAGAGCGTATCCTAGAAACGCACCGACAATCAGAAAAGTAATAAAAAATCCGAAATTTGAACGCTCAAATGTCATAATATGACAATTCATTTATAATATTCTTTTTGTCAACATGTTTTTAAACAAGTTCCCTGCATATCTGTTCAATTACAGTATCCGTAATTATAATAGATTCGTCAGGAACCCTGAAATGAATCACGCCGTTTTCACGGTTTTCCTCCAGCATTGATGTTTCCAAAAAACGACGGAATACATCTGTCACAGACTGCTGAATTTCATCATCAAACAGACTTTTCAGCCTGTTAACGGAAATGCCTTTACGGAGTCTTAATGCAGTCATGATAAATTCACATAATGCATCTTTTTCAGTACGGCTGTCTGTAATTTTTACGAAATTGCCTTCACAAAAACCTTTCACGTCATCCTTAAACGAATATCTTTCACCATTAATAAAAGAATGAGCAGCCGGGCCGAAACCCGCATATTCTTCAAAATTCCAGTATTTAAGGTTATGTGCCGATTCATATCCTTTCATTGAGTAATTTGAAATTTCATAATGCCTGTATCCGTTTTCTTCCAGAATGTTTTTTACAAGATAGTATATTTCCGCCTGATGATCGTCATAATTTTCAGGAAAATCAAACCGGGAGAACAGCGGAGTTCCCTGTTCAACAGAAAGAAGATAAACTGAAAAATGTTTTGCCCCGGTTTTAATCATCCGTTTGATTTCTTCCGCTGCATTTTCAGAACTTTGATTCTTCAATGCCGAAATGTAATCAAGTGAAATGTTGCGCCATGAATTGTCATTTATGACATTCAGAAATCTTTCATCGGCGAAACCGCCGTTCCTTCCCAGAAATGAATATGAATTCATGTTTAAAGTCTGCACGCCGATGCTGAACCTGTTAACAGAAAGATCCGATTTTGCATTAAAAAATCCGGAATCGATATCTGCAGGATTGCACTCAATGGTAATTTCCGCATTTTCAGACACGCTTATATTATCACGTACAGCCCTGAGGATATGATCAAGCTGACTGTCATTAAGCAGAGAGGGAGTGCCGCCGCCGAAATATATGGCATCAGCATTATGTTTTTTTAGAAGATCAGAAGTTGCAGCAATATTTTCAGCGACAGCGTCCGTAAATTTAGCGGCGAGTCCGGAATCATACGGTATTGAATAGAAGCTGCAGTAGTCGCATTTTTTCCGGCAGAAAGGTACATGAATATATATACCTGCGGTTTTCACCTGACAAATCCAAGATCAATATCCGCATTTTCCCCTGGAACAATTTCACCCTTAATATATTTCAGAATGGCGGCATAGGATGACGGAGTGTTTCCAAAAGTAAAAAGCACGGGAGGCAGTTCCCCTCTTCCGGTCAGATCATACGGATTTCCGGTGGAGATAACCCTGAGCTCAATCTCAGAATGCGTCTTATGAAGAATCATCAGTTTACGCAAAACAGGATCATGATATCTGTGAGTAAAATAATATATCTTTTTGGCGTTACTTTTGGAATTTTTAACAGCCTGAACAAGGCCGCTTTTATGAATGTACTTCAATTCCGGAGAATCAATATATTCAGCAAACGCCGCCTCTCCGCTGATAAAAATTTCTTCGCCTGATGCTGCAGCAAAAGATTTATTCATGCTGTAATAATAGACGCCCTTTTCAGCAGCCTGACGATTAATATTTTCTGCCGTTTTTAATATTTCCATATCCTCATCGGATAAAACATAACTGCCTGAAACAATTTCTGATTTTTCCTTATCATAACCAGCAATTGAAAATTGAAGTTTTGCTCTGATAATTTTCGAAGCGGACTGATCTATCCGCTTTTCGGTAAGGTGGCCGCTGTAATAGGCTGCAATAAGTGAATCGTAAATTTTTTCGAGTGATGTACTGAAAGTTGTAAAAAGAAGAATATCAACGCCTGAATTAACAGCCTTCAGGGCTGCTTCCCCCGGATCGTTATTTTTTCCGATAGCACCCATTTCAAGATCATCTGTCATTATTATACCGGGAAATTTCAATTCGTTCTGCAATATTTCATTTAGAAAATAAGGGGACAGTGTTGCAGGCGTATCATCACCGAGAATTTCAGGAAATGCTATATGCGCCGACATTATTCCGGATACTCCGCTTTCAATTGCTGTTTTAAAAGGAACGAATTCATTCTGCCTCAGATAATCAATCGAATGATTAATCTGCGGAAGTGACTTATGGGAATCGATGGATGTATCACCGTGGCCGGGAAAATGTTTTGCAACCGCCATGCATTTTGAGGACTGAATTCCTTTTATATATGAAGATCCCATAGCTGAAACAATTTCCCTGTTTGAACCGAATGAGCGCACATTTATTACCGGGTTATCCGGATTACTGTTAATATCCACATCGGGCGCCAGATTCATGTTTATTCCGCATAGACGGAGCTCCATTCCAGTAATACGTCCGATTGAATATGCCAGATCCGGATCGTTGGCGGCACCAATTGACATATTACCGGGAAAAACAGTTATACCGTCTGTTACACGCCTGACTTTTCCTCCCTCCTGATCGGTTGAGATCATTAAAGGAAGCATTTTCAAACCGGCGGCGGAATTCTGCATGGATGAAGTGAAATCAGTCAGCTGTTTTCTGTTTTTAATGTTAAAACCGAAAAGAATAATTCCTCCCGGTCGGTATTTTTTCAGAAGCATTTCAGCCTGACCGGTCATTTCCGTACCGGGAAATCCGAACATAAGCATCTGTCCGATTTTATCTTCAATCGTCATTGATGCAAGGATTACATCGGTGTAATCAGGTTCAGGTTCTTTTTTACATGATATATTCATTATAATTAATATTAATAGCACTGACAGCAATAATGGCTGTGATAATTTTTTCATTTTACCTCTTTATTTATGCATACCAGTAATTATTTCCTCACAGCATTTTTCAACCAAATTTTATTCAATAAAATGATTGTATTTTTCAGCTATACATGCATATTATATATAAAATTTAATTTTAGAATTCATTTTTTAAAAAACCATAAAATATTGATTGATTTCTTCAATTGCGATTAATACTGTAAATTTGAATAAAAATTAGTGAAAAAAAATGATTTGTAATGAAAATGAAATAAATTACCTAAACAGTTTCAAGGCAGATACCGCAGTTGTTTCTGAGGTAATCAGCCAGCTCATTATTGATCTGAAGAAACTGAATTATCCATCTGATGAAATTGATGAGATCATGCTTTCCATGGATGAAGCTATTACGAATGCCGTTCAGGAAACAATTGAAATTCAGCAGCTTTCAAAAATTCATAAAAACCTGAAAAGAGAAATTACAATACGGTACAAAATCTGTACTAATGAATTTGATGCAACAATCATCGATCACGGCAAAGGATTGGACATTAAAAAGATGCTTAAGGAAATTCCGGATTCAAAAGCCTGCAATTATCATGAACAGATATATGACTATGTTGAAAATCCGAAAAAGAACAGACTGAAAATACGTTTGAACGGAAATGAACTAAATCTCAACGGAATTGGAGCAGGTCTTAAAATCATACTTTCATTTATGGATCAGCTTACAATAGATCTCATCGATAAAAAAGACGCCATATCGGACTCAGTGACAAATTTTACCGATGGTACAATACTTAACATGACCAGGAAAAGGAGATATTATGAGCAGAGAAAAAGCGGCAAAGGCCTATCTTGACGAGGAATTTTTAAAATCAAGGGAAGGACGGATTGTCCGTATCATGAGTGAATATCTTCAGCCGAAGATGAAACTTAAAGACAATAAAATTAATCATACTGTAGCATTTTTCGGATCGGCGCGCATTAAGCCGGATAACGGTGCACCGCTTTCTGAAAGCTACTGGGCTGCCGAGAATCTTGCTTTTATGATAGCTGAATGGTCGAAAACCCTCCCTGACGAACGCAAGCTTTATATATGTACCGGCGGAGGACCCGGCATCATGGAAGCGGCAAACAGAGGAGCAGCACGGGCTAATGAAAAAACCATCGGATTAAATATTTCCCTGCCTTTTGAACAGCATCCCAATCCCTACATTTCGGAAGAACTTAATTTCGAATTTCATTATTTCTATATGAGAAAACTGTGGTTTCTCTACCATGCGAAAGCACTGGTTGTTTTTCCTGGAGGTTTCGGAACAATGGATGAAATGTTCGAAACTCTAACTCTTATTCAGACCAAAAAAATCGAGAAGCAGAATATTCCGATTTATCTTTACAATTCAAAATTCTGGAACAAACTTATAAATTTCGAATACTTTGTCGAAGAAGGCCTCATTTCCAAAGAGGACCTTAAACTGTTCAATTTCTTTGACAGTCCCGAGGAAGGCTTCGAGAAACTTAAGCCTGAAATCATTAAAATCACGGATCATGTCAACAGTACGGTTTTCAAGGATGTCTGAGACTGCAAAGCCTGTTGAAATACAGGCTTTTTTTTGTGTTTTCACAACTGATACGATATTAAGACGCCGCTGTCAAATAATTGCCTGAAAGTAAGAGCAACTTTCAGGCTGGTACTATATCATACAGCCGCATTCCCGAGTATATTCCCGGGTAACTTGCCATAAAATATTTAATTCTATCATTATAAGTTTATCAACTTTATCAACTTTACAAACTTACCGCTTTCAACTTTCCACCTTCGACTAACCCTACACCGGTTTCCATCCTCCCATGAGCTTTGAATCAACCTGAAGTGCAATTCCTGTAAACTTCATTGTTCCATTCTGATGCCATTTTAAAATATATGAATTTTTTTCAATGGTGATATTTAAATCATACTCACCTGCACTGTTCCCGTTGGTATCAAAATATGTTATTTTATAATCACCATCATAATTATTTCCCGGTTTCCCTGTAGCATGTCCTGTGCCTTCCACGATACCGGTTCCGCTATCAAAAGTCCATTCAGCTGTAAGTTCACCGGTATTGAAATATTTTTCATAAACAACACACCCGATGTTCATAAAATCTCCTTTTAAAATTACATCATTTATATAAATTTTTAATCAAAGTATTTAATATCTTTTTCACTATAATAAACGGTAAATTTCCCGTCATCTGCCGGTTTGATTTGACCATTTTTTATGTTAAGAAAAAATTCACAAACACAGGTTTCCTCCAGTTTCCCGTATAGGAGCGGCGGGTCAAAAAACATCTCTACTGCCAGAGCCAGCATTCTATCAGGAGAGACAATCATCCATCCGATATATTCATCATCATAGACTTCTTTGTAATACCATGACCAGCCCAGTTCTTCGCGGAATATTTCACCTAAAGTGAATCCAAGTTCAAATATTAAAGCCCTAGGCCCATTGTAGGATGAAATAGGGAAATCATTAAATTTGAAAAGCTTTTCCATGGAATTGTGAATTCCCTGCAGAAAGTCCAGGTTAGTGAATTCAGAAGTCAATTCGGCAAACCATCCGGTAAGTTCAATTCCGCCCTGATACCTGAGGTTAAATTCCTGAAGCTCCTCAGCTGTGGGGAGATCTGCCTGCATTTTTTCGAATACCATAACTGCTCCTGATTTAAAATTAACTGAATTTGTTTTTTGCTAATTAACGTTTCATGAGTTTAATATAATCTGAAGCCGGTTTTATCGCTACTTAATTTTTTTAAGTTTAATCTCAGGAGTTGTTCCTAATGCAAGAGCAACTTTTCTGAGGAATGCAAGTGACACATTTTTATAATTCCCTGATTCAAGACGTGCAATTGCCGGTTGAGAAGTTCCAACTTTTAATGCTAATTCTTTTTGTGTTAAATGATTAGTTTTTCTCAGTTTTATTAAATCTTTTGCCAGCGCAAATTCTTCATTTAATGATTCATATGCTTCTTTGAAATTTTTATCTTTTAATTCCTTTTCAAGTAAAGAATCAAAGCTATGTGATTTAATTGTTTTCATTATTTTGCTCCATATATGTTTTCATAAATTCCATCGCTTTTATTATCTGATTTTTATCCTTTTTATCATTCTTTTTAATAAAACCTGAAGTAATAATATAAAACGAAGATTTGTGATGAAAATAAAATAATCTTAAAATATTATTACCGGACTGAACCCTCAATTCAAATAATCCTTTATAACCTTTTATGGATTTAGAATGAGGTTCTTTAAGAAATGGTCCGAATTCTTTCAATAGTCCGATAGTTCTATATGCTTTTGCTCTGAATTTAGTTTCAATTGAAGAAATAAAATCATAAGCCGGATCAAGAATTTCAATTCTGTAATTCATAATTTAACAGTATATCAAATGTGGTATGTTTGTCAAACAGAAAATGTATATTAAAAGCGGCACAGAATGTACTGCCATAAGTTACTATTATAAATAATTAATACTTTAATATTTACTTTTAAAATAATTTTATTTTCCTGAAAATTTCCTGACAAGGCCGGCCTGCCATTTTACTATTTCATCATAGTCTGAAAAATTTTTTAATTCGAATTCATTAAATATTTCTGTGCCGTATTTAAAATCAAAAATGTCAGATAATTCAGATATATCATTCAGTGTCGGTCTGGTAAATTCATTTTCTATAATTTTAGAAAACTCTATTGCAAGTATCTGATTCCAGCTGTAAAATTTAATCGTATCACGGTTTACTGTATCTTCAATGTCAAAAATAACATATTTTTTCTTTTTAATATCATAACCGGTGATTCGGTAAAAATCAGGACCGCAGAAAACGGGATAAATAAGACCGTCTCCATATGGCTGCTGTTCTTTTTTTGTTAAATCAAAAAACGGATATGGAGAACGGAAGGAACAGAATTTATCAACAACTTGAGGAATACTTTCATTCAGAAATATCTTTTTTACAATTGGAGGAAGTCCAAGTTCGTCAATAAGCTTTAAAACATCTGCTGAAGTAATTCCTGTATCTTTCGGATTTTTTTGAATTGAGTTTTCTACATAGCCTTTTTTCAGCAGTTTAATGACCATCCCGTCAAAAAACCTGACTGCATCAGCCCGTGATTTGAATTTTCTGAATTTAGATTTATTAAAATTCAAATTCAGTTTTTTAACCGTAACCGTATCTCCGGAAAGAATAATGTTAATTCCTTTCAGAGATTTCATAAATAATTTTTCAACATTATTTTCAGATGTCATAAATTTAGCCTCTTAATTCAGTTCAGAATTTACATTAAAATAATTTCAAAATATACCCGTTCACATTATCCCGGATTTTCTTTTAATTTTCTTTGTCTATCAAATACTCTGACAGAAACCCTATATTTGATCTGTTTTGCTGTTCCATCAGCAGTTTATCATCAAACTGAAAAGCCATTCGCACAGCATCATATTTATTCAGCACTTTACTGTCACTCAGGGCGCAGTCCAGAAATAGCAGGTCTGCTATATCGAGCTGAGTCATTAAGCTGCACACACATTCCATGAATTCCCTTCTTGCATCATATTCATCACCTGGTGAGATTTCCATACCTTCAGCATATTCAAGCATTTGATCAACCAGATCATCTTCTTCACCTGCAATCACCCATCCGTTGCGGAAGCCATAATGTGTATGAACAGCCATTAAAAAGATACGTTCCCCTTTATTCGTGTTTCCGATGGTCATTCCCGGAAAATACTTGCCGGGAAAAAAATCCTCTTTAAGCACGTCTTTATATGTCTGAATGGTCTGATGGGCCTCAGTTATCCCGACTATCCGGAAATGCCGGCTGTTAATAACTGAATAATCCAGCGTTGCTTTGACATATTCCATGAATCCGTCCGCAATTTCAACATCCAGAAAATCTGCCAGCTCTTTAATATATGCTGCAGGTTTTTTGTCCAGAACCGCCTTATAGAGAATACGGTCGATGGAGCTCCCGTTTTTCAAACGCTCCATTGTTTCAGGTTTGACTGGAGCAGGATGATAATACTTCATAAAATCTGCAACTTTTGACTGTCTTGGGGCAGGATAGTTCCCGACATTCGGCTGATTTTCACCCTCCGGAAATCCTCCGGCTTCTGCCAGCATTTCAGCTGCCTTCCTGTAATTTTCTTTCAGCGCTAATTGATAGGGGGTCCTGCCGTCATCGTCTTTTACAAGAAGATCGGTGTTTGTATCAATGATCATTTTCAAAATCTGCAATCCCTCTTTGTCATTACCCCAGCTGGCAATATGAATCACATAACCACGATATTTTACCTGAACGGCCGAATCTCCGCCAAGCGCCAGTATTTTCCGGACCGATTCAGGATTGCGATACCGTACCGCTTCAGCTAAGGGCGTTTTCCCATCCTCATCCAAAGCATTAATATCTCCACCGGCATCATAGAGCAACTGGATACTTTCTGCATTATTGGGAAAATGAAGCGGAGTACATCCATATTGATCACGGTGCATGGGATCAGCTCCCCATTTCAGCAGCAGACCGACGATCCGGGGATAATAGGAAGCATACATCAGGGGAGTCCTGCCTTCCCCGTTTATAATATCCGCAGGCATGCCGTTTTCCAGCAGCAATTGCACGATTTGTTCGTTTCCGTCATAAACGGCGGCTTCCAGCACGGAAATCCCTTCTTTATTCTGATACCAGTTACCGTTAGAATCCTTCTCAAAAGGATCCGCGCCATTCTTTATAGCCGAAATGATTTCATACTTGTTACTTGATTTTGTCAGGTTCACCATTAGCTGATTAGATACATCAGCCTCAGGAAGGTCGATCCATTTTCCATTCAGAAGGTCACCGAAGAGCTTCTCATTACGGACAGGGTCAAAATCGGGATCTTTAGCAGCCTCATTAAGCCATTTCCTGTCAAAAATAAAGGCCGCATGACGTAATGCCCTGATTGATTCTATTGTATTGCCCAAAAGAGATTGGTAGCATGCAAGATTGTAATAGCCCTCTTCTGTAGGTTCGGCTTTCAGACATTGAATGGTACATTCCATAGCTTTAGGAATATCATTTTCACTTTTCCACACATTACCTAATTCCAGCCATGCATCACTAAACTCCGGATCTTTCTCCACAGCTTTTTCAAAACACTTTTTCGCTTCATCTATATTTCCCATATCCATGCAGCAGCTTCCGAATTGAGTCCATCTGCGGGCACTTCCCTCTTCCTTTTCAAAATATATGCGGTAGCTGTCAACTGCCTCCTGATATCGTTTCAATTGATGTAAAGTAAAGGCTTTTATTGCAAAGGCATTATTTTCCTTATCAGTAAACATTAAAACTTCATCAACCAGTTTTAATACCAGATTAAAATCCTTGTCGGTTCCATTTTGGAGTAATTCAACCGCTTTTTTCAGAATTTTTTCCGGAGTCAGTCCGTTAACTGCTTTTATACTGAGTTGTTCTTTCCCTGAACTTTTCTCAATATACCCTTTCTTGAGTTTTTCATTCAGAAGTTTAACGGCTTCCTTTCCGGCCATTTCTTCAGTTTCAAAATCCTTTGTTTGAGTCTGGCCTTCGGCACCAGTTTTACCGAACCTGAAAAAGATGATGCTGCCGATCTGTAGGATTTCCCAGAACTTGCCGGATTTATTGTCCTTGTATTCAAGATAATGATGCATATTGATGGTCTCCTATACACTAATCCTAAAAAAATTGTATTTAACTTCTAAAAATTTATTAAATTACTCAAACGATTTTCTTTATCAGTATAAATTACATAACATAAAAGATCATACAACCGGCTATATAAAATCCTCACCGGACTCAAATCATCCCTGTACATCCGCTTCGACCTTCACTCCGCGGCTGACAAGCTGTTCTATTACCTCATTGCTCTGATCAGCGTCTTCAACCATGATGGTTCCGAGCGATACTTCCCGGAGAGACGTAATTCTGAGCAGCGGTTCGAGTGAAATCACCGGATCACATTCGGGTGACTGCTCAAGTGTCAGCGACTTAAGATGTTTGAGCGATGTGAGCGGTTCAAGATCGGTTATCAGTGAAAGACCGATGTTGAGATCTTTTAGATTATTGCATATTCCGATTCCCGCCAGTGATTCGATGTGAAATGTCTCACACTCCCCGTCCCAGTAAAGCCAGATCTGATGCTGAATGAAGCAGCCTCCGCTCCAGTCAATTCCGGTTACAGTTTCCGGATGATATGCGGAAAGATCAAGCGACTGCAGATATTCCTCAATTACCGGACAGGTATCATACTCACAGTCATGGTCTTCCTGATAGTCCGGACCGAGTTTCCTTTTATGGAACTCATCCCTATCGAATGTGAAATCCTTCATTGCGTTAAGTATTGCATAGTGCAGATTGACATCCATATCTGACTTTACGGTTTCTGTCCCGGTCTCTGCCGACGCAGATTCATTACCTGCATAAAAATCCATGTAATCGACTGCGCTGGAAACCTCAAGATGTCTTGTACCGCCGGCTGACGCCCTGAAGCGCCCTTCGTTATCAACAGACAGCCATTCTCCGTCAGCGTAGAAGGCAAAAGAAAAAAGCTCGTTCTTCTTCGCAGTGCTGATTGCACGGACAAGTCCTGTTTTATAAAAACAGTAGAAAAGTTTTTCATCGCCTGAAAGAGCAACGAATTCAATTCCGCCGTCATACTTTTTAAAGTCCCTGATTGCGTCTTTACCGCAGGTCTGCCACAGACTGACACTGCCTTCTGAATTTCCGGTAACTGTATATTTTTTTGAAACTGCAAGAGCGGCCAAAGTATCGGTGAATCCTCCGATTGTTTCCTTTCCGGTACTGCAGTCATACCATGTCATCTTATAGAATCCGTCAGCGAAAACCGATTCACCGTCAGTAGAGAAACACAGAGTTGTCACCCTTCTTCCCCTGTCCTTCGGTTTCACAGAAAAGGAGGAAACAGTACTGAAACCTCCGGTTTCCAGAATCGTTACAGTGCAGTCTGCGTCAGCAAATGCAATGTACTTCCCGTTACGGGAAAAAGCCGCTGCAGTAAGTTCGCCGAAAGACCCGGGTACTTCCATCCTTTCATCTGTCATTATCCCGGTAATAACCGGATTTTCTCCTTCAATGAATATACACTTTGAACCGTCATGTGAGAAATAGGGTTTTCCGGAAGCATTTATTTCATTTAGCGGTAAAAGCTCACCGGTCTCACTGTTCCAGCGGCGTATTTTTCCATCAGAATGACAAACGATAAGAGTACCTCCATACTCTACCGCCGAGATTCCGCTTAAGGCAAGCGGTTCATAGCGCACGACCGGGTTTAATCCTGCATCGTACACTGTTCTGTGATGCATGGTCGTAATCATGAGCGATCCGTCTTTCAGAAAACGGACATCACCGGAAAAATCAAAAACCTTAAACTCCTGAACGGCTTTTGAAACACCTTTTTTCCAGATTTCAACAAGCCTTAACTGACTTATTGTAGCATATGTATTGCTGTCAGGAGCAAACGATATTCCAACAGATCCATCCCCGCCATGTTCAGGACTAAAAATCTCCTTCCCGGTTTCAGCATCGATAAGTCTGAAGCTTCTGCTGAAAATCCCTATTGCAGCTGTTTTTCCGTCAGGACTCAGCGCAAATGATCTGATTTCCTCATCCTCATTCTGAGCATGTACAGTCAGCAGCCTGGTGTGATCTTCAGCCGACTGTACAATGTAGACCCACGATGCCGATTTACCGTCTTTCCATGTAACAGAATGATCTATTCCCAGCACTGCATAACGCCTGCCGTCAGGAAAGAACTTTACAAACTTCACCGCGGAAAGCTCTTCAAAACCAATCGACTGTTTTTCTTTCATTTTTACCGAATCGACAATCTTTAACGTACCGTCGTTAATCCCTGCATAAATATCATTTCCGTCAGAACTGAAAGCTACAGACTCGACAAAATCCTTAAACCGGATTTTTTTAACACTCTGTCCTGTCTGAACATCCCAGATGATCAGTGATTTATCTTCTGATCCGGTCGCAATCAGCCTTCCATCAGGAGAAACGGCAATATCATAAATAATTTTAGTGTGAACATCTTTCTCTGAACTGAAATATCCGGTCTGCACTCCGGTTCGCGCATCCCAGACAGAAATGGTGTCGTGCCCGGCTTCATAGAGCGTCAGACCGTCCGGAGAAAATGCGCATACATTAAAGAATCTATTTCCTAATGCACTCCATACCGGCGGCACTTTTTTAGTTTCAACTGCGAATGGTTCTGCGGTAAATATCGATGCAGTTGAAGGTTTCTTTCTGCCGGCAGGATCCGGTTCACTTTTTCCCTGAGCAGATGCTGCAGCCGGAAGTTCCTTCCCGTCCTTCTCAACATACCCTTTCTTAAGCTTTTCACGGAGAAGCTTTTCCGCTTCCTTCCGGGCTTCGTCGTCTGACGGAAAGGACTTGGTCTGCATCTGTCCATTGGTTCCGGTTCTTCCGTAATGCACGGTAAATCCGGCACCATCAAGGGTGATTTCCCAGAACTTGCTGGATTTTTCATCGATGTATTCAAGATAATGATGCATAATTAA
>JAFGJZ010000173.1 GCA_016928815.1 Spirochaetota bacterium | reverse complement strand
GATATCATTACAAATTAAAATTAACTTAGTTTTTCAAATACATCATATTGAAATAGTAAATGGTGGGTTTTAACCTGATACTTTCAGTAATTTCTCTGCATTTTTACTGCATATATTATTTATTGATTCTGCAGTCAAACCTGATTTCTTCATTCCTTCGAGATACCTGCCGGTTCCAAGAAGAGGATAATCAGTTCCGAAAAGAATCTTATCAGATCCGGTAATATCTGAAGCATATTTATAAATGGACTGATCATAAAGATAAGGTGAGGCAGCAGTGTCATAATACACATTTTTAAATGCCTGACGGATCTCGGGCATCAGTTCATAAATAAAGATCCCTCCTCCCCAATGGGACAGGACTATTTTAAGGTCCGGATATTTCTGTATCAGCCCGGTCAATCTTCCGAAATCAGTCACATATTTTCCCGTATAATAATGCCCGACAGGTTCATTTACATGCATTATAAGAATCAGTGAATATTTCAGACAGCTGCTGAAAATTTCTTCAATATATGTCCATTGTTCCTCGGAAAAAATTTCTGTATAGAATGAAATTTCCCCAATTCCTTTAAACCCGGAAAATTTAATATCTGCAATATAACTTTCTGCATTTTTAAAAGGTTTTGACGGTATTGATGCAAATGGTATTATCCTTTCATCACTTTTTGAACATTCTCGAATATAATTATTGTGTATATCTGTCATTTTTTCAGACTTCCATGAAAAACCCAAAGCCCATATTTTATCAACATGATCATGTTCCATGTAAAGCAGAGAATCATCATAAGAAATAATTTTTGATGAAGGATTCTCATAAAGAAATCTGAAATTATCATCTTCAGAATAGTTTTGTCTGCGATTTTTTACAATTTCAGGAAATATATGTATGTGACTGTCAATAAGCATAAATCCTCTGTTTAGAATAATGATTATATATTCGATAATAAAGATATCATATTGTAAACGGAAAAACAATGACTATTAGCTACAAAACAGAAAATACAAAAGAAAATCTGCCGACTCTTTACGTCGAAACATCCTCCGGACTAAAATATATTCACAGCAGGCATTTTCCGTCAAAAGAAGCTGAAACTTTTCCTGATTTCGATACTTCATCAGGAACTGTTACCGTAATTCTTGGTTTAGGTCTTGGTCATCATCTTGCATTAAAAAAATTTAAAGCCGATAATCAGTTCATAATTATTGACATTCTTGACAATATTGAAAAAGAAACCTTAAAAATATATCCTCAGCTGATAAAACCAAACATACATATTTTTTCCGGATCGGAAAAAAAGGTTCTTCAAAACGCTGAAACGATACTGAAAAACATTAATGTAAAAAAGCTGCATATAATTGAGCATACTGCAAGTATCCGCGCATTTCCTGCCGAATATGAAAAATTAAAATCCGGCGTTTCGGATATCATTAATTCCATTGCAGGTAACATTTCAACAAAAAACGCTTTTTCAGGAATTTACATGCGTAATATTCTGCGCAGATTCTCGGACCTCAAAAACAACTACGCTGTTAATTCCCTGAAAAATATATTTCCCGGCATTCCTGCCTTGATTATTTCCTCAGCACCTTCTCTGGATGAAAATATTGCATTAATCAAAAAAAACATGAACAGAGCAGTACTTATTTGTGTAGATTCAGCTTTACCCGCTCTGACAGCAAATAACATAATACCTGATTTTGTTGTATCGATTGATCCGCAGCCCTGGATCACAGAACATCTGAAAGATTACAGCTCTGATTTTTTACTTATTGAATCAATTTCATCCTACAATACTGCTTTGAAGCAGCCAAAATTCATTTCTTTAAATACTCATCCTTTATCGCAGGTAATTGATCATTTTTATCCGGATAAAACCGGTTCAATTGATTCCGGAACTGGAACAGTGGCCGGTGATGCCGTGAAATCCGCCGTTTTAATGGGATGTAATCCAGTAATTTTAACAGGGATGGATTTTTCATTTCCGGATTATAACATTTATGCAAGAGGAACATCCTATCAGCAGCGGTTCAGTGAACTTTTTAATAGCAGATTTTCTACAGTAGAAACCTTCAATGCTGAATATATTTTTCGTAAAAGCAGAAACTTTAAGTATAATGGAATTAATTCCAGAAAATCATTTCTCGATTATAAAAACCGTTTAAGTTCATATCTCAATTCACTGGAAACTGAAGTTATTCACAATATCCACAAAGGCATTAACCTTGACACAAAAGTTGTTCACAATTATTCACAAATTATTAATAACTTTCCGGTTATTGAAAAATATAAAAAAGAAATATTAACAAATTTATTAACAAGTAACTCACAATTAAAAGATATTTTTGATTTCACAAAAATCACAGAATTTATAGATAATGATGATATTTTCAATGAAATATGCAGTTCAGCGGAAGTCTCAAGTGAAATCAAAATAAAAAAATATCATAAAATACAGGAAATTAAATGCGTGTAGGTATTACCGGAAGTTACTCCTCGGGGAAAGGTACGGTTTGCTTCATGTTTCAGGAACTCGGTGCCGTAAACATTGACACTGATGAAATTGCTCATGAAATCGTTAAACCCGGAAAAAAAGCATATAATAAAATTCTGGATGCATTCGGGAAAGATTATTTCAATTCAGATCTGACTCTAAACAGAAAATTGCTTGCAGAGCTTGTTTTTAAAGACAAAAAAATGCTTCAGACTTTAAACAATATCATGCATCCTGAAATTCTCAATACCGTTATCAGTCTGTCTCAAAATAAAAACATCATATATGTAATAAATACACCGCTCCTTTTTGAAACCGGATTTGACAAATATATGGACTATAATGTTACTGTAATCGCCACTGATATTCTTTCCGTTAAAAGGGGAATTGAAAGGGATAAATTAACCGAAAAAGAAATAAAAATGCGGTTAAAAAATCAATTTTCTATAAACAAAAAAATCGAATTAGCCGATTATATAATTGATAACAGAGAATCCTTACAAAAAACTAATATTCAGGTAATTGAATTATGGAAAATTTTGAACAATTTGATGAACAGAAAGTAAAAGAAAAAAACATTTATCTTCTTCATCTTGATAAAGCGAGAATTGCTATTTTATCTTCTATAATTATTGGAATTATAGCAATTGCATTCCTTATCGGCATGAAACTGACTGCCAAAGATAAAGTTGAAAGAGATTTATTCACAACTAACAATATCAATTCAGGAACATTAACGTCTCCTTCAGATATTAACGATCTTTTTGAATCAAAACCGGTTGATAATCCCATTTCAGCACTTGGGGATGAAAAAACAGAGATCACTCCGGAGAAAATGGAAATACCGGTAACAAAATCAGAAACAGATGTTCTGACTGCGGATAATATTAATGTTGTACCTGCGGCATCCAGTAATACGGATACAATCACCGTTAAATCCGTATCACCGAAATCTTCACCTAAAAAACAGGTAAATGCTGTTGCTGTTAATCCGAAAAAATCAAACTCAAATACTGCTGCCGTTAAAGCGTCAGTAAAAAATGACAAAGTCAAAAATGTTGCTGTTAGTTCAAATATTTCAAATAATAAAGCAGTTACTGCTGCTTCTTTCCAGAAAAAAACAACAGGCGGATTCTCACTTCAGGTTGCTTCTTATGATAATTATTCACGTGCTAAACTTGAATGTGATACTCTTAAAAAACAGAATTTTGAAACCTACATCGATGATGCTTTTGTTAATGGAATAAATTACTATCGCGTCCGCATCGGACCTTTTTCTGAAAAATATGAAGCTGTTTCAGTATTGGACAGACTGCAGTCTGATTCAAAATATGCAGAAAGCTATATTGTAAAAGAATAATATAATGTGAAAAGCCGGAAAATTTTCCGGCTTTTCAATTAAAGATTCCATTATTTAAAATATTTCTTGCAAAAAATTATTCCGCGTTTCCTGATTTCAATATGATAAAATTTACTTTACCGTTTATTCTCATTTTTTCATGTATGCCTGTAAATTCCCAAAATTACAGCATGATCAATCCGTATGGAAATACAGTTAGATCCAGAATAAATATTCCTGCAGGATATGCAAGAATTAACGCAACAGCAGGGTCTTTTGCCGATTATCTCAGGAATCTGCCGTGTCTTCCTGACGGCAGCAATGTAATTCTTTATAATAACCGGATTCGTACCAACGCCTCCCAGGCGGCTGTATTGGATATTTCCATCGGCAATACGGATCTGCAGCAGTGTGCAGATGCAATTATACGGATCAGAGCCGAATATCTTTATTCCGCCGGAAGAATTAATGAAATTTCATTTAATCTTACAAACGGATTCCCATGCTCTTTTGAAAAATGGAGCAAAGGATATAGAGTTAAAATAAAAGGCAACAGAACCGAATGGATAAAAACCGCCGCTGCCTCTTCCGCCAGAACTGCATTCGATAAATATCTGACATTCATATTCAATTATGCGGGAACTTATTCCATGTCACAGCAATGTGAAAAGCGTAATATTGATAATATCCAGATTGGTGATATATTTATTCAGGGAGGCTTTCCAGGTCATGCAATTATTGTTCTTGATATGGCGGAAAATAAATCAGGAAAAAAAATAATTTTACTGGCCCAAAGTTATATGCCTGCACAGAGTATTCATGTTTTAAAAAACCCGGAAAGCAGTATATCACCATGGTTTGAACTGAATGATCCTGATTACAGACTTATAACACCTGACTGGAATTTCACTTATGACGATTTAAAAAAACTCTGAGGTAAAAATGAAAAACCTGAAAGCAATCCTGATTAAAGCGCTTTGTGACTTCTTTGAAAATGATTACAGAAGAATTGAACATGCATTAAAAGTCACAGAACTTTCCGGCAGAATTGCAGCTGAATACGGAGCTTTTGATTATGAATTACTTACAGCTGCATGCATTCTGCATGATATCGGCATAAAAAAATCTGAAGAAGTTTTAGGATACAATAACGGAAAGACACAGGAAGAATACGGACCGGCTGAAGCTGAAAAAATTCTTAAATCCATTAATTTTCCGGCAGAAAAAATATCAAAAGTTCTGGAAATCATTGGCAATCATCACTCTCCTTCCCGTTATGATTACATTGAACTTAAAATACTGAAGCAGTCTGATCAGATTATTAATTCAGCAGAAATGGAATAAAATTAAAATTTATTCAGAAATATCTCAAAAAAGCCTTGTTAAATTTGCATGAATTTTCATTAATTGATTAATAATAGGTAAAATATCACTGATTTTGTGATATTTTACTTGATTATATTTCCCCTCTTGCTATATTGTACCTGTAATAAAAACTCGGTATAACAGGATACAAATGAAACTTTCAACTAAAACCAGATATGCTGTTCGTGCGGTTCTTGATCTCAACAATCATTATAAAAACTGTCCGGTATCAATAAAAGATATTGCAGCACGTCAGAAAATTTCCGAGCGTTATCTTGAAAATATATTCCACGCTCTGCGTAAAGCGGATATATTAATCAGCAGCAAGGGAAAAGGAGGCGGTTTTGTTTTAGGAAGATCCTTAAATGACATTAATCTTCTGGAAATAACCGAAATACTTGACGGACCGCTGAATATAGTGGATTGCACCGATGATAACAGCACAGCATGCTTTACAAAAAACTGTAAATCCAAAAGTTTATGGAAGAAAATCAATCTGCAGATGAAGGATGTTTTATCGCAGGTTGCTCTTTCAGATATAGAAAATTTATAAATCAGGAGAAAAGAATGTCAACAAACTGGGCATATAATGATAATGTAAAAAGTCATTTTCAGAATCCAAAAAATGTATGGAAAGAAAATGAGGAATCATTTGATGCGGATGGAAAGGGAGAAGTCGGATCCCCAGCCTGCGGAGATATGATGCTGATAATGATTAAAGTTAAGGATAACCGCATCAGTGATTTCAAATGGAAAACATTCGGATGCGCTTCAGCAATTGCATCGACTTCAGCACTTTCGGAAATGGTACTTAAGGACGGCGGCATGACTCTTGAAGAGGCATATAAAATTACACCTGAAGATATCATTAAGTATCTTGGAGGACTTCCGGCGAATAAAATTCACTGTTCAGTTCTCGGAGACAAAGCCCTCCAGGCGGCAATAGATGATTATTTCGATAAAAATAAACTTGCAAATCCATTTAAGCAGGCAGTAAGTGAAATTATCTGTCACTGCCTGAATATTACTGAAGAAGATATTCGAATGGAAGTTCTTGAAGGAGCGGTTGATTTTGAAACTCTTCAGCAAAGAACAAAAATATCAACTGTCTGCGGAAAATGCAAAGATAATGCAAAAAATGTTCAGCAGAAATATATAGATAAGTATTATGCGGAAACAATTTATAAACCTGAATGAAATGAGGAAGAAATGAAAAACATTTATCTGGATAATAACGCAACTACTCCGATACTTCCGGAAGCAATTATTGCCATTGAAGATATGCTGACCAATTACGGCAATCCAAGCTCAATGCACGAAGCGGGACGTATCGTTAAAGAAAAAATTACGGCTGCATCTGAAAACATTGCATCCCTGTTCAATGGAAATGCAGATGATTTTATTTTTACTTCATGTGCAACTGAATCCAATAATACCATTTTAAAGTCAGTGCTGTTCCAAAAATATAATTTTACTCCGAATATTATTATTTCCAACATTGAACATCCTGCAATTCTGAATACAGCTAAATTTCTTGCAAAAAACGGCATTGATGTTACATTCCTGCCGGTTAACAGTAACGGTGTCATTGAACCTGAAGATCTGAAAAAAGCCCTTAAAGATACAACCGTACTCATATCAATAATGACTGCAAATAATGAAATAGGAACAATTCAGCCTATTGAAGAAATCGGTAAAATTGCACTTGAAAGGGAAATCTTTTTTCATACAGATGCAGTACAGGCTGCCGGAATGATGAATTTCGATGTAAGCAGCCTGCCGATATCGGCAGCTTCTTTTTCAGCTCATAAAATGTATGCACCGAAAGGTATCGGTCTGCTTTATATTAAGAATCTGCAGAAACAGAAAAAACATATCACACCTCTTCTGCATGGAGGACATCAGGGAAACGGACTCAGAGCAGGAACAGAAAATACAATTGGTATAGTTGCTTACGGCGCAGCCGCTGAATATATGAAAAAGAATCTTGATACGGAAATCAGCTATCTTAAAAACCTCCGGGATTCATTTGAGAATAAGGTAAAATCGGAAATTCCCGATATTAAAATACATGCGGAAAGTGCTCCAAGAAAACCGAATACCAGCAATATCTCATTCAAGTATATTGAAGGAGAGTCAATTTTACTTGGACTCGATATGGATGGAATTAAAGTTTCTACCGGAAGTGCATGTTCCACAGGTTCACTTGATCCTTCGCATGTAATTACAGCTATTGATACCGATGTTGAAGCCGCGCACGGATCAATCAGATTTTCTTTCGGAAGAACGAATGATGAATCCGATATTAAATATACGGTTGAAAAACTGGCAAAAGTTGTTTCTAATTTAAGAGAGATAAGTCCTTTGTCAAAAAAATAACTTGCAAGAAAATTAAACAATAATGACTATTGGATAAATTTCAATTTTACAGAGGATAAATGTCTAAATTAACAGGTGCGCAAAGAAAATTTCTCAGGTCTCAGGCACATCATTACAACCCGGTAATAATGATTGGAAAAAGCGGTCTTACTCCGGCTTTAATTAAAGCAACTCAGGAAGTACTCGAATCACATGAATTAATTAAAGTTAAATTTATTGATTTCAAGGACACAAAAAATGAAATAACTGATAAATTATGCCGTGAAACGGATTCAGAAATCGTCGGCAGGATAGGCAATATTGCAATTCTGTTCAAACAGAATGACGATAAAGATAAAAGAATTATCCGTCTTCAAAATAAATAATTTATAATTTTGCTGCTTTGAAAAACCTCTCTTTTTAAGAATTTTTTTATGTTTCAGACATATAAATTATTTTTAATTAATTGATATTTATTTTAAAAACTTATTTACAATAAACGACATTAATTATTTGTAGCAATTATCAGTTATAAATGATTTAAAAGAATGCAAAATGAAAATTGATTTATTAAAAAAAACAGATTTCAGCATCATTCATTTTGATGAAATTAATTCCACTAATCTTTACGCTCTGGAACACATGACTTCCATTCCTGATAAGACGGTTATAACTGCTGATATTCAGAAAAACGGACGCGGCCGGCTGGACCGGAAATGGGTATCTTCCTCCAGTGACAACATCTATTTTTCAGTTGTTCTGAAACCGGAAGGGAAAATAGAAACTCTTCCTCTGGCGAATGTAACTCAATATATGTGCATAATACTATGCAGAATATTTCTTAAATACGGAATAAATCCTTCAATAAAATGGCCTAATGATATTCTGATAAATGGAAAAAAAATCAGCGGAATATTAAGTGAAACTTCATTTACAGGCGGCGTTTTTAACGGAATTGTAATAGGTGCCGGTATCAATATCAACTGTACACCGGCACAGAATGAAGAATTAAACAAACCTGTTACATCCCTCTATTCTGAAATAAAAAGTAAAATCGATAAAACAAATTTTCTTATTGATCTTTTAGGTCTCTTTTTTGATACTTATACAGATTTTATGACTTACGGATTTAAGCATATAAAAACCGAGTATCTGAACTATTTTCCTTTTACAAATAGAACCATAACTGTAAATAATCAGGGATCTATCATCGAAGGAAAAGTAAAAGATATATCCGATGACGGTACTCTCGTTCTTTTAAAGAGTAACGGAACGGAAATAAATATAATAGCGGGGGACATAGCATGATAAATCAGGGTTTTGAATTCATGGTTATCGGAGTTACTGTAGTATTTGCATTTCTCATACTTCTAGTAATCGTCATGGATATTACACATGCAGTACTGAAATTTATCAATAAGTTCTTTCCAGAAGTTGAAGAGCAGAAACCATCTGTAGTAATTTCTGCGAACGATGCAGAACTGGCTGTAGCAATTGCAGCAGCACACTCAATGAAAAACAATTAAGGAGGACAACACGTGGCAAAGAAAAAAGTTGATGTCATGATTACGGCGTTCAGAGACGGATTTCAGTCTGTTTATGGAGCGCGTGTTTTTACAAACGACTTTCTACCTGCAGTGGAAGCTACTGTTAATGCAGGTATTGATCATTTTGAAGCAGGCGGCGGTGCCATGTTTCAATCACCGTTTTTTTACACAAACGAAAATGCATTTGAAATGATGGACAAATTCCGTAAAACAGCAGGTCCTAAAGCAAATCTTCAAACACTTGCAAGAGGTGTTAATGTTGTCGGTCTTGAATCGCAGCCGAGAGAAATCATTAAACTTCATGCACAGTTATTTAAAAAACATGGAATTACAACCATTCGTAACTTTGATGCCTTAAATGATGTTAATAACCTCATTTATTCCGGTCAGTGTATCCATGATGCAGGTTTAAAACATGAAGTTGTTGTAACAATGATGTCTTTACCTCCGGGAACACCGCATGCGGAAAAAGCACATACACCGGAATTTTACGTAAAAACCCTTAAAGATATTCTTGATGCGGGCATCCCTTACGATTCAGTCTGCTTCAAAGATGCATCCGGAACTTCAACTCCGACTGTCATCAGAGAGACTATTAAACAGGCAAGAGCCATGATTCCTGCCAATATTCCTATCAGATTCCATTCTCATGATACTGCCGGAACATGTATTGCATGTTATATGGCGGCACTGGAAGGCGGTGCAAACGGACTTGATTTGTCAATGGCACCTGTATCCGGCGGAACATGTCAGAGTGATGTAATCTCAATGTGGCATGCTCTTCGTGGAACTGACTGGGATTTGGGAATTGATGTAGAAAAAATGCGGGAAGCTGAAGAAGTTTTTAAAGACTGTATGAAAGACTATTTCATGCCGCCTGAAGCTAAAGCAGTTGAACCGACAATTCCTTTTTCACCAATGCCGGGCGGTGCATTAACTGCAAATACGCAAATGATGCGTGATAACGGTATAATGGACAGATATCCTGAAGTTATTCATGCAATGGGTGAAGTTGTTGAAAAGGGCGGTTTCGGAACTTCCGTAACTCCTGTTTCTCAGTTTTATTTTCAGCAGGCTTTTAACAATGTAATGATCGGTCCTTGGAAAAAAATCGCCGACGGATACGGTAAAATGGTTCTTGGATATTTTGGAAAAACACCTATCGCTCCGGATCCGGAAATTATCAAAATATCATCTGAACAGCTTGGTCTTCAGCCGACTACATCACTTTCCGTTGATATTGACGATAAAGATCCTAAAAAAGGAATTGAAGCAGCTAAAAAACTTTTAAAAGATGCAAATATTGAAGCAACAGATGAAAATATTTTTATTGCTTCAACATGTAAAGAAAAAGGTATTACTTTTCTTCAGGGAAAAGCAACTGTCAGTGTTTATAAAAATGTTAAGTCTGATGCAAAATCTGCATCCGGTAATGAATTTACCGTTACTGTTAACAGTAAAAAATACAATGTGGTTCTTGAAGGCGAAAAAGCAACTGTTAACGGCAAATCTGTAAATTACAGCATTAAAGAAGGAATTGAAGCAGCAGCTTCCTCTTCAAATACAGTAGGAGAAAGTGCTGATTCCAAACCTATCAATTCACCATTACCAGGTGCAATAATGAAAGTTCTCAAAAATGTCGGAGACCATGTTTCAGAAGGTGAAGTAATAGTTACAATCGAAGCAATGAAAATGGAGACAGAAATCAAATCTCCTGTCGAAGGTCATGTTTCACATATGGCAGTTGCTCCGGGCGACAAAGTTACTGCTGGTCAGTTACTTGCAACAATAAACTAATAAAAAGGAGTTAATTGTGGATATATTAGGATCTTTATTAGATCTATGGCATTCAACAGGTGTTTACGGTTTTTCACAAAGCTCAAATATGGTCTTTGGTATTCTACCTGGTGAATTACTTATGATTATTATAGGCATGATTCTGCTTTATCTTGGAATTGTAAAAGGTTTTGAACCTCTTTTGCTTATTCCGATCGGTTTTGGCGGTATTCTTGCAAATATTCCAATAGCAGATATGGCTCATGTCTCGGAAGTTATTATGCAGGGAGTTAATCAGGATGGAGGCAGTGTGTTTCAATACACAATGCACTATTCTGATAAATTTCTAGGAATAATTTACAGCGGCGGAGTTGCATCAGGATTATTTCCATTACTTATCTTTATGGGTGTAGGTGCTATGACTGATTTTGGTCCGCTGCTTGCAAATCCGAAAACTCTGCTTCTTGGAGCAGCTGCACAATTCGGAATTTTTACGACACTTATCGGTGCTCTAATACTGACAAAATACTTTCCTGATGTCATAAATTACTCTTTAAAAGATGCTTCTGCAATAGGTATTATCGGCGGTGCTGACGGTCCGACTGCTATTTATGTTGCAACCAAACTTGCTCCGGATCTTCTTGGAGCAATAGCTGTTGCAGCATATTCATATATGGCACTTGTTCCGATCATTCAGCCGCCTATCATGCGTCTGCTTACAACTAAAAATGAACGGGCAATCGTAATGAAACAGCTGAGACATGTTTCTAAAAGAGAGAAAATTGTATTTCCTCTTGTAGTTCTTTCTCTTTGTATTCTTCTTCTTCCGGATGCAACTCCATTGATTGGAGCATTAATGTTCGGAAATCTTGCAAAAGAATGCGGTGTCGTAGACAGACTATCTGATACAATGCAGAATGCCCTGATTAACATTGTTACAATCATGCTTGGTCTTTCAGTAGGTTCAAAACTGGCAGCTGAGAAATTTCTAAAAACAGAAACTCTTGGAATTCTGGCACTCGGTCTTGCTGCTTTTGCAGTAGGTACAGCTGCTGGTCTTCTTCTTGCAAAAGTTATGAATCTTTTTCTTAAGGATAAAATTAATCCGCTTATCGGATCAGCCGGTGTTTCTGCCGTACCAATGGCAGCCCGTGTTGCAAACAAAGTCGGACAGGAATCAAATCCGCACAACTTTTTACTCATGCATGCAATGGGACCTAATGTTGCAGGCGTAATTGGTTCTGCAGTTGCTGCAGGTGTATTGATAGCATTAAATCTATAGTATTAAAGAAAATGATTTTATTAAAAGACCCTCTATAGAGGGTCTTTTTTTTACTAAAATGCATATCCCATATAAAAAGAAAACAGCGGCTCTTTAAAATTCTTACCTGCTGATACTGCAGTTTCAATCGGTCCCAATGGAGTTAATACACCCGCTTTTAATGAAAATCCGAAAATAATGTCCTGAATAGGATTAAGATCTATTGAAGAAGAATAATTCTGAATTCTTAATGTCTGAATCGCAGGTGTAAAATAATAAATATCAAACAGGTTAAATTGAAGTCCGCCGCTTACCATCTGGCAGTAATTACCGTATACCTGCATATATTTCATACCGGCAAACTCGAATACTCTGTCTTCAATATTATTCATTCCACCAAAATAAAAGAGATAGTTTACGGGTATATTATCCCCGAAGATGGCACCGGCAGTTACATCAAGATGCAAAGATATCCTTTTATGGAACGGTATTGCGGCATTCATGATTCCATAAACTCTGATAGAATCATTATCAGTATGAGTATCTGTTTTTTTGGAGGTCAAATCATAAACATATTTACATTCACTGTAAATATTCAATCCTCTGGAAGGAAAATAAACCTGATCCATTGAATCATATTTAAAAAAAACATATTCATTCCAGAAATAGAACTCAGAATCATTTGAAAACTCTATATCGTTTGATATATTTACTTTCAATCCTAAAGATTCAATTTCTGTTCCAAGACCGAAAATAAAATTATAGAATGTATATGTCTGAAGGTTTATATTACCGGCAAAAATTGTAGAATCATAATCGACAATTTTTTCATCATTCTGATATATATATACGGGAAATTTATGATACCAGGTATTTGTTTCAATGGCAAAAAATGATAAAAAATCAACCGGAAATAAAAAACTGCCGGCTAATCTGGGGTTTTCTCCTAAATGAGCATCCAGTAACAGAGTCGAATTCTGTGATAAAAGATTTTTTACTGTTAAATTAAAAAGAAGGGATGCTTTCTGTTCACTGTCGTATCTCAATCCAACATTTACAAAATCAGTCCCTTTTTCAACAACTCTAATCTGAAGATTATTTTTATTCCCCGTATTAACAACCTGATACGTTACTCTTTCAAAATATCCGGTTCCGTAAATTTTTTCCATACCATCCTGAATATCTGCATAATTTACTTTACGGTCAATTTTAATATTTGATTTACGGATAATAAATTCCTCAGACAATTTGACCTGTCCAATTGTCTCAATACTATCAATTACAATTTCACGTTCATATTCCTGCAATTTTTTTTTGTTTTCAACCGGAATATCACCAACCAGTTTTTTTATAGCATCAATATTTGCAATAGCTGCTTTTTCTCCGGATTCGATTATTTTTTTTATTTTATTAAAACTTCCTGTATTAAAACCGGTCATATCAGGATCTATAATTAAATCGCAGATCTTTCTTTGTTTATTATTAACATCCATCATTGATATTGTTAATGTCTGTTCCGTAATTAATGTGAAATCTTTCAGATCTTTCTTGCTTAGGAGCATATTATTTACATCAATCCCGATAATTATATCTGCTCCCATTTTTTTTAGATCTTCTGCAGGCAGATTTCTTGTTAATCCGCCATCAAGAAGAAGTTTTCCGTTTATTTCAACAGGAGTATAAACTGTAGGTATTGACATACTGGCACGCAGAGCATCGGGAAGGTAGCCTTTATCAAGTACAACCGGCATACCTGTTTCAATATCTGTTGCAATACATTTGAAAGGAATAGGAAATTTTGAAAAATCATTCTGCTGATGTACCGATACAGTCAGCTCCGTAAGCAATTCCGATACTTTTTGTCCGGAAACTGCACCCCTCGGAAGTGATATTTCCTTACCATTAAAAGGAAATGATACTATATACCGCTCAAGATTTTTCCTGCTGTCGATTGTTCTGTCAGTTCTGGAAATTTTATCTGTTAAAAGATCATTCCAATCCTGATTTAATATAATTTTTTCAAGATCTTCCGCACTGTAACCTATTGCATATAATCCGCCGACTAATGCACCCATACTCGTTCCGGTAATATAATCAATCTGAATTCCTTCACGTTCCAGAACCTTTAATACTCCAATATGCGCTAATCCTTTTGCCCCGCCTCCGGAAAGAACAAGACCTACTTTAGGTCTGTTTTTTACAGTGTTTTGAGCATAAAGCAAATTCGATAAAAATATCAGGATAAATATACTTATTGTATTTTGAATTACTTTCTGCATAACATTTATTTAACCATATTCTGCGTAATTATATTTATTAATATTATTTCTTAAAAGTTATTAATAAGTTATGCACAAATTGTTAATAAGTTATTAATAACTTTATATAATGTCTATTTTTATTTACTCTCCGAAAATAAATCATACATGAATAATATAGCAAAATATCAGTATATTTTTATTAAAAATTTACTGTTAGCTTACTTCTTCACCCTAAACTTCTGTATCAGAAGCTGTTCATCATGATTGTACAATGAAATCTGCCATTCACCTTCAATGAAAAGAAAAGGATTAATTTTATTAAAAACTATCATTATATATTCATATTTATTGCTGTTCCGCATGTCATATTTAAAACTCCCGATTAACCGGTCCCGTTTAATTCCACCTATCTCCACCTCTTCAGGCAGCTGAATTTCCGAATCTATAATCAGATAATCATCTTTTTTAATTTGAGGAACTTTAAACCGAACTGCAATTCCGGTATCTTCTTTTAAAATGATATTTGTGCCTTTTTTAAAAGAGGATACAATCTGCGAAGTCATGTATACCGGATTTCCTTCATTATCTGTTTCATACAGTTTATTATAATTCTGAAGAGAAACAGATACTGTCCCGGCCTCAGGATTTTTCATAATTATCAAGTCCCCCTGCAGAGTTAAAGATGGAAATGAAGATGGTAATGTAACAGGATAATGCTGAGAAGAATCTTTATCATCATTAAATAATTTTGAACAGCCTGTAATGAAAACAATAATCATGAAATATAAAAATAATCTTTGCGGCATAAAAATATCCTTTTTTTTATTTTATTTACAAAGAATATAGTTTATTATTAAAATGTCTATTGTTTTAAAAATTACTTTATCCGGTTATTTCCGATAATTTATAATTAAAGAGGTTTTATGTTTATTAAAGATCATGGTAAAAATGCACTGGTTTTCGGAGAAAAAAAAATCACATACAGTCAATTACAGGAAAGCATCAAAGATTATTCATGGCATTTAAGTAAAAACCGCGGTAAACATATTGCTATTTTTATGGAAAATTGCCCTGAGTGGATTTATACCTTTTTTGCTGTCTGGAATATAGGTGCGGTAAACGTACTTATAGATGTAATGTCAACAGCCGAAGAAGTCACATATATAATTAATGACTGCACACCATCTCTGGTTATCTATTCTGATAAGAGTTCGGAAACCTTTAAAAAAGCCCTTAAATCAGTAAAGAAAAAACCGGATTCAATTAATATTAGTAAAAAAGTATTTTCCAGAAGGAAGAACGATGTTGCAGAATACAATCCCTCGGATGATGAAATCATATTAATGCTCTATACTTCAGGAACAACCGGAAATTCCAAAGGAGTAATGCTGTCCAAGCGCAATGTATTTAAAAATATTTACTGGAATAATGACTCGAAAAGAATTAATTCCACAGATGTCATGATTGCTATACTTCCGAATCATCATTCATGGCCTTTAATGGCAACTGTACTATGCCCTCTTGAATGCGGTGCTACAACCGTTCTGCTCAAGGAGCTTCGTCCTGATATAATGATGAAAGCCATAAAGGAAAACAAGATAACCATGATAACAGCTGTTCCGCGCCTTTTTGAAATGTTTCATAATGGTATAATTGCAAAAATAAATAAAAATCCGGCTGCAAAATTTTTACTCTCACTTTCAGCATTTACATATAAAATCCCTCTAAACAGATATATATTCGGACGCGTAAAAGTACCATATTCTAAAATTGACGTTACACCGCTTTCAAGACTTATTTTTAAGAAGGTACATAAGGAATTCGGTGGAAACATTAAAATTTTTATCAGCGGAGGTGCAAAACTTAATGAAAAAATAATTCATGATTTTCGTGCTATGGGTTTACTGATGGTTGAAGGATATGGACTTACTGAAACAGCGCCGATGGTCACATACCATCCTTTTAATAAAATTAAACCTGGTTCCGTTGGGGTTATTTTCGATGAAATTGACTATCGGATTGAAAAAGACGGTGAAATTCTTATTAAAGGGCCTAACATAACAAAAGGATATTGGAATAAAAAAGAGGAAACAAAAGCCGTATTTACAAAGGACGGTTATTTTAAAACCGGTGATTTAGGTTATGTTGATAAAGAAAGATATCTTTTCATTACCGGCAGGAAAAAAGATATCATAATTCTCCCAAATGGAAAAAATATCCGTCCGGATTTAATAGAAGAAAAATTAAAAAATTCATTCCCGTATATTGAAGATGTTGTAATAACTGAAAAGAATTCCAAATTATTTGCAATCATTATTCCTGATTTTAAACGGGCTGAAAAAGAATCATCAAAAAATATTAATGATCTAATAAAATGGGAGGTTATTGATAAATATAACAGTCAGGTTGAAAATTACAAAAAAATACAGAATTTCATAATCACACGGGAAGATATTCCCAAAACAAGAATGGGAAAAATTAAAAGACATGAGCTTAAGTCTTTTATTGACAATCTGGATAACGCAGAAATTGAAAATGAAATAGAAATGCCGTTATTTGAAGAATACAAACTCATTGTTAAGCATATACAGAATATGTATGATGGAAAAATTCATCCAAAAGATCATCTTGAAATAGATCTTGGTCTTGATTCCATTTCAATTATGGAACTTGAACTCTATATTGAAAATGTTTTTGGAATCAATTTCAAAGAACACTCAATAACTGAATTTTCAACAGTAATTCAGCTTGCTGATTTTGTAAAAGAAAATAAAAAACAGACAATTAGGAAATCAACAGACTGGAAAACTATTCTTCAGGAAGAAATTAAATATTCGGTTTCTGATAAAATCTGGCTGCTTAATCTGTTAAATACTCTTTTCAGATTATTCTATGCTCCCAAATCAAAATTTATCTGTACCGGAAAAGAAAATATTCCGGAAGGTGCCTGCATTCTTGCTCCTAATCATACGGCGATGATTGACAGTTTATTTATATATTCAGGGTTAACAAAGCAGCAACGAAAGGAAACCTATTTCTATGCAAAGGAAAAGCATTTTAAGTCAGGTTTAAGGCGATTTTTTGCCAACAGAGCTCATGTCATAATAATGGATGTAAATAAGAATCTGAAAGAATCTTTACAGGAAGTTGCAGCCATTTTAAGAAAAAATAAAAAAATAGTAATCTATCCTGAAGGAACAAGAACTACAGACGGTAAAACAGGTGTTTTTAAAAATACATTTGCTATTCTCTCAAAAGAACTGAATGTACCGGTTATTCCCGTAGCTGTTGACGGACTTTACAAAAAGAAGAAAAATGAAGAAAAGCCGGATAAAACCGTTAAAATTCATTTTTTACCTGTAATTTATCCGGGAAAATTAGATGAAAATACAATTGCTGAAAAAACCTATAATTCCATTACTGAAATTATAGGCAGATAAAACATACCTACTTATTAATAAGTTAATAACAATTTGTTAATAACTTATTAATAAGCCATATCAAAAAATTCTGATATTATCTGAAATGTTTCATCATTGAAAAAACCAGCAGAACAGGCAGGGCAATGTAATGCAGAATTCTTCCAAAAGTCGGCAGTCCTTTAATTATGACAAAATCATACACCTGTGGAATAAAATACAAAGTAAGTACGGCAATAAAAAAAGTTATTCCGGCAAGTCCGAGATAAAAAGCCTGATATCTCGCCAGTTTCCAGATTGAGACGATTAATAGCGTTAATGCTATTAAAAAGTAAATTACATTCCAGGACATAATTTTCTCTCCTTTAACGTTTATTCTTCATTGTCATCTGACACAACAGCGAAATCAGAAACAATGTCGTTTTCTTTTATATTCAGCAACCGTACACCTACTGTTGATCTTCCCTGTGTGGGGGCGTCCTTTGCCAGCATTCTTATGGTCATGCCTTCTTTTGAAGCAATTATCAGTTCATCAGTAGAAAGAACAGTTTTTAATCCGCTGGCAGGTCCGTTTTTATCACATATTTTAATATATGCCATTCCTTTACCGCCGCGTCCTTTTGCCGCAAACTGTTTATATTCAATTTTTTTACCGTAACCTTTTTCAGAAATTACGAAAAGAAATGAATCAGGTTTTACTACATCAAGCCCTATAATATAATCATCTTCAGCGATTCGCATTCCAATTATACCTGCAGCACTTCTTCCCATGGCCCGCATCTTTGCAAGATTAGTTCTTAACAGAAGTCCGTCTTTTGATCCGATTATAATGTCATCTTTCTGATTAACTTCCACTGCATTAACAAGTTCATCATTTTTCTTTAAACTGATTGCAATAATACCGTTTTTCTTGGCATTTTTAAATTCTGAAACACTGATCTTTTTGAGAATTCCGAACTTTGTTGCAAGGCAAAGAAATTTTTCCTCTTCAAATCCGGGAACTGCGCAAATGGCTGTAATATTCTCTCCGGCTGCAAGATTTATCAGTCCTTTTAAGGATTTTCCTCTCGTAGTTTTTGAAGCAAGCGGAATTTCATGTGCTTTAACAATAAAAACCTTTCCTTTATTAGAAAAAAGCATCAGGAAAGAATGTGTTGATGTAGTCATCATCATCCTTACAAAATCTTCACGCTTATTGTTAGCACCGGAGACACCTCTTCCCCCTCTATGCTGCTTTTTAAAAGTATCAATTGGAAGACGTCGGATAAAACCGTCATTAGTAAGAGAAATTACAACATCCTCATCCGCTATTAAATCCTCAACATCAAAAGAAGTATCACTTTCAGTACCAACAGATATCTCTGTACGTCTCTCATTACCGTATTTGTCATTTATTTCAATAAGTTCTTTTTTAACAATTGCCAGAATTTTTTTATCACTCGCAAGAATTGATTTAAGTTCAGCAATTAATTTTATTAAAGCTTTCAATTCTTCTTCTATTTTTTTTACTTCCAGGCTTGTAAGTTTCTGCAGTCTCATTTCTAAAATAGCTTTTGATTGCCTTTCAGAAAGTTTAAATCTTTTCTGAAGTCTTTCATCAGCTTCTTCAACTGTTTTAGAAGAACGTATAATTTTAATAACTTCATCAATATTATCAAGGGCAATCTTCAAACCTTCAAGAATATGGGCCCGTTCTTCAGCCTTTCGAAGTTCATACTGGGTTCTACGGAAAATAATTTCTTTCCTGTGAAGGATATAATGCGACAGAATTGATTTTAAATCGAGAATCTTAGGTTCATTTCCAACTAATGAAAGAAATATAATACCAAAAGATGTCTGAAGCTGGGTATGCTTATACAGCTGATTTAAAATAATACCGGAATTTGCATCTTTCTTGATTCCGATAACAATCCGCATTCCACGTCGGTCGGATTCATCTCTCAGTTCAGAAATTCCTTCTATTACTTTTTCATTTACAAGATCGGCAATTTTTGTAATCAGTACGGCTTTATTAACCTGGTAAGGTATTTCTGTTACAATTATTCTTTCCCTGCCCTTCTTATCCTCTTCAAATTCTATTTTACTTCTTATTTTAATGGAACCGCGTCCGGTTTCATAGGCTTTTCTGATTCCATCCACACCCATGATGATACCGGCAGTCGGAAAATCAGGACCTTTTACATATTTCATAAGTTCTCTGATTTTTAATTCAGGATTATCAATCAGAGCAACAGTAGCATTAATTACTTCCGACATGTTATGCGGCGGAATATTGGTAGCCATACCTACAGCAATTCCTGTAGATCCGTTTACAAGCAGGTTTGGATATGCTGCAGGCAGAACAACCGGTTCTCTCCTGGTGCCGTCAAAGTTATCTGTTAAATCAACGGTTTCTTTATCTATATCTTTAAGAAGTTCTTCCGCTACTCTTTCAAGTCTTGCTTCAGTATAACGATATGCAGCAGGAGGATCCCCGTCAACAGAACCGAAGTTACCCTGTCCGTCAATAAGCGGTACACGCATTGAAAATTCCTGAGCCATCCGCACCATTGTATCATATACTGCAGTATCACCATGCGGGTGAAAATTACCGATTACTTCACCTACAATTTTTGCCGATTTTACATACGGCCGGTCATGTCTCCATGCTCTTTCATTCATTGCATGAAGAATTCTTCTGTGTACCGGTTTTAATCCGTCACGGATATCAGGAAGCGCTCTTCCGACAATTACACTCATTGCATATGAAAGATATGAATCTTTCATTTGATCTTCAATTTCTACGTTTGATATTTTATCCTGAAATAAAGATTCCTGATTTTCAGTATTATCTGTTTTTTTAGCCAACTCTATATCTCCTCGTTATTAATAAAGTTATCAACAATTGTTAATAAATTATTAATAAGTTATAAATCTAAATTCTCAACATACTGCGCATTATCTTCAATAAATTTTCTGCGCGGTTCAACAGCATCTCCCATCAATACGGTAAATATTTCTTCAGCAGCTATTTCATCATCCATGCAGACTTTTAAAAGACTTCTGTTTTCGGGATTCATCGTCGTTTCCCAAAGCTGATCCGGATTCATTTCTCCAAGACCTTTATATCTCTGAACATGCATTTTAGCGTCATTTAGCTTTTTTACTACTTTGTCTTTTGCTTCTTCCGTATATGCATAAACCATTTTTCCGCCTGATTTAATGCTATAAAGCGGTGGTTGTGCAATATAAAGATAACCGCTTCTTATTATATCCGGCATATATCTGAAAAAGAATGTCAATATAAGAGTTCTAATATGAGAACCGTCAACATCAGCATCTGTCATAATTACTATTTTATTATAACGTGCCTTTTCCAGAGTAAACTGATCGCCTATTCCTGTACCTATTGCTGTAATAATAGTCTTGATTTCATCATGTGAAAGAATCTTATCAAGACGCGCTTTCTCAACATTAAGTATTTTTCCTTTAAGTGGAAGAATAGCCTGAAAATTTCTATCTCTTCCCTGCTTTGCAGAACCACCGGCCGAATCTCCCTCAACAAGATAAATTTCACATTTTGAAGGATCTTTTTCAGAACAGTCTGCAAGTTTTCCGGGTAAAGTATCATTTTCCAGAGCATTTTTTCTACGGGTTAAATCTCTGGCCTTTTTTGCTGCTATTCTTGCTCTTGCACTGGTAATGCATTTATCAAGAATTTTTCTGACTTCCTGGGGATTTTCCTCGAAAAATAAAGTAAGATTTTCATTTGTTGCAGACTCAACTATACCTTTAACTTCACTGTTTCCAAGTTTCATTTTTGTCTGCCCTTCAAACTGAGGGTTAGGTATTTTAACGCTTATAATTGCAACCAACCCTTCTCTTACATCATCTCCTGAAAGTGAATCCATTTTTTTATCATATTTTTCACGTTTTAGAAACTCATTTAAAACACGGGTTAAAGCTGATTTAAAACCAATAAGATGAGTTCCACCTTCCCTTGTATTTATATTATTTGCATAAGTAAAAACTGTCTCTGTATAAGTATCAATATAATCCATTGCTATTTCAATATCGATTTTATCTTTTTCAGTTCTGAAATATATAGGTTTTTTTGTAATAGATGTTTTATTTTCAATAAGATGCTGTACAAAAGTAACAATTCCGCCTTTAAAGTGGAATTCATTTTCTTTTCCTTTTCCTCTTTCATCGCGGAAAATTATTTTTATTCCGGCATTTAAAAAAGCAAGTTCTCTTATTCTTTTAGCAAGGGTATCATAATTAAATTCAGATACTTCAAAAATTTCCTTATCGGGCATAAAATGTATGGTTGTACCGGTTTTTGTTGATTTACCGCCGGTTTTCATATCTCCGGTAGGTATTCCGCGTACATATGATTGTGTGTATTTAGTATTATTTTTTCTTACTTCAACATGAAGAAATTCCGAAAGCGCATTTACACATGACATACCAACTCCATGCAGACCGCCGGAAACTTTATAACTGTCATTATCAAATTTTCCTCCCGCATGAAGTTTAGTAAGAACAATCTCCAGTGCCGGTCTTTTATATTGCGCATGTATTTCAACAGGAATACCCCGGCCGTTATCTTCAACCATTATTGAATTGTCTTTGAGAATAGTAACCGTAATTGTATCACAATATCCGGCAAGAGCCTCATCAATTGAGTTATCTACAATTTCATAAACAAGGTGATGCAGACCGTAAAAATCCGTAGATCCGATATACATTGCAGGTCTTTTCCTGACAGCTTCAAGTCCTTCCAGAACCTGTATACTGCCGGCTTCATAACTTTTTTGAGACATTAATTTTTACCTCTTAAATATAGACAATCTGTTATTTCAACAGCTTCCCTTTTAATTATAGTATATGAACTGATTTTACTGATAATTACTTCATCATCTTCATCAATTATAATGCATTTTGTATCTTCTTTAGATTCGTCCAGATAATCTTCGTTCAGGTCGGATTTTTCCAATGTTTCAATATTAAAAATTCCAATAATTTTTTTATCTGAAACTATATTTTTATTACCGATATGAATATGCATTTTATATCCAGAAATCCTTTTTTATCTCAACTTTAATAGCTTTAACAGGACAATTACTGAATTTATCATGTAATTTTTTAATAATAATCCTGCTCATCATTGTAATATCATTTGCAAATACAGAATGATCTGTTTTAATAAATAGAGTATTATGATAAATTCTATCCGGTCTGCTATGGGACGATATTATTTCTCCAGTAATATCAGCCCAAATATCTTTCAAATATTCAACAGAAAAATTATTTTCAAGATTAAATTCCTTCAAAAAATCACTGATAATATCACCTGTTTTCAACGGCTTATTCTTTCTTTTTTCGTTAAATCTCCATTTCATTTTTCAGTTACCACTGCATTGTCAATATTAAATATCTTAATATTTTTCCCTGTAAAATAATCCATTATACTGTCAAGATTTACAGCTGTAATAATTACCTGATTTTTAAGACTAATTGATTCAATTAAATTCTTTTTACGTATGTTGTCAAGTTCAGAAAATATGTCATCAATTAAAATTATTACATTTTCATCCCTGATCTTTTCAATAAATTTAATTTCTGCATTTTTTAATGATATTACAGATGTTCTTTTCTGTCCTTGAGAAGCAATTGATAAAAAATTCGTATCTCCGCATTTCAGAACATAATCATCCTTTTGCGGACCTATTAATGTTGTTTTACGTTTTATTTCCAGATAATAATTTTCATTAAGCTTTTTTAAAATATCATTTTTATCCGGTGTAATATTACCTGCATAACTTATTTCCGGAATTTCTATAATTTTTTCGGATGAAATTTTTTCATATTCATTCTTAAAAATTATATTAAAATCATTTATAAATTCTGCTCTTTTGCTAATTATATATTCTGATTTCTCAGCAAAAAAATCATTCCATATTTCAAGCTGATCTTTTTTTGCCGATTTTTCCGCTATGTCCCGCAGACATTTATTACGTGAAGCAATTATTTTTTTAAAATCCGTCAGATTCCTGAGATAAATTTTATCTGTTTTTGAAATAAGTCCGTCAAAATATTTTCTTCGTACTTCAGGTACACCATTTATAATATTAATATCATCAGGAGAAAATATAACAGTGATAATATCTCCGTAATAATCAGAAAATTTTACAATTTCATTTCCGTTTTTTTTAATTTTTTTAACACTTTTATCCGGATAAAGCTGGTAACCTATCTCAAATCTGGAATTTATTTTACCGGAACATTCTACACAGCAATAATAAGAATCACAGTTCCATCTTACTAAATCCTTATCTGAAACTCCGCGAAAGGATTTTATTCCTGAAAGAACAGTAAGTGCCTCAATAACATTAGTTTTTCCCGCTCCGTTATTTCCGATTAAAAAATTTATATTAGGTGAAAAAATAAATTTTTCATTTTCATAATTTCTGAAATTTTTAATTAGTAAAAAATCAGCTACCATCAGTCCGCATTTTTAATCTGTATAGGCATGATTACGGCAATATAACTTGAATCATTTTCAGACATAAATGTTACAGGACTCATCTGTCCGGTAAGAGAAATTTTTAAACCCAGTGAATCAATTTCCTTTACTGATTCCATAATATACTGTGCATTAATACCAAGCGTAATATCTTCTTCACCTTTCAGTTCAATATCAATATATTCTTCAGCTTCTCCAAGCTCAGGAGTTTTTGCTTCAATGTGAAGGTTATTTTTTGTAAATTTGCATATAATTTTATAAGTCGGTTCTTTTGAAAAAATCATTGCACGTCTTAACGATTCCATGAACAGTTTATTATCAACAATACATTCAGCTTTAAAATCTTTGGGAATAACCTGTTTATAATTAGGAAACTGACCGTCTATTAATCTTGAAATAATTTCTGTATCACCTATTTTAAAACAGCATTGCTTATCCTGAACGGAAAAAATGCACTTTCCTGCATTTAATAATTTATATATTTCATGAATTGTTTTTAAAGGAATTATAATTCCTTCATCGATTTTTATGTTATTTTCAATTTCTTTAGTAACAATAGAAAGCCTTCGTGAATCAGATGCAACCGTTGATATTTTATTTCCATCAGTTTTAAAAAATATACCGTTAAAAACAGGTTTTATGGAATCAGTCGATGCTGCATATATTACTTTTTTGATCATCTCTTTTAAAACTACCTGATCAAATTCTATCATATTTTTGGAAGATACTGAAATTATTTCAGGAAATTCTTCAGCTGAAGTTCCTATTAATTTATAAGAGCCTTTAATTTTTCCTGATTTTGAATTTATTTTTATTATATTGGATTCATTTATATCGATTATTACATTTCCGACGGGAAATTCTTTTAATATCTGTGATAATCTTTTTCCGTTACATGTGAATGATTTTTTAGAATCAGAAATTGCGTCAATATAGGTTTTTACCGCTATTTCATTATCTGTGGCAATTATTTCAATATTATTTTCAGTAACATTAAAACAGCAGTTAGCAAGTAAAGGATTAACCGGTTTTGAGGATATAACTGAATCAGCTATTATTACGGATTTAAGAAGATGGTCTTTGTCAATTTCAATTATCATGTTAACACCCCTAATATTATATATTAATTAATAAT
>JAFGJZ010000172.1 GCA_016928815.1 Spirochaetota bacterium | reverse complement strand
CTGCATTCTGATATTTTTTGTATATAGCATCATACATTTTTGCTTTTTCAGGCTCAGGCATATATTCGCACTCAAACCCATTACCCATATTTTTCTGCGCTTCAGCAACATCCGCGTAAATTCCTGCAGCAACAGCTGCAAACATTGCAGCTCCAAGCGCAACAGACTGATCAGATACAGCCACACGTATTTTCTTGTTAAGAACGTTACTTACGGTCTGCATAATGAACTTGGATTTTTTTGCCACACCGCCGATCGCAATAACATCATTTATTTTAACACCTTCCGATTCAAACCTCTCTGCGATACTTCTGGATCCGAAAGCAGTCGCCTCAATCAGCGCCCTGTAAATACGCGGAGCATCTGAGCCAAGATTAAGACCGAAAATGGCACCTTTAAGATTCTGGTTGGCATCAGGGGTTCTTCTTCCGTTCATCCAGTCAATCGCAAGTATTGAGCTGTCTTCAACCGGAATTTTTGATGCTTCCTTCTCCAATGACACAAGAAGATCATTTTCAAGTTTTGTTTTGATCTTTTCAACTTCGGATTTTGTAAAGCTGGAATCACTTTCAAGAGTTGAAACAGGCCACAGAAGAAGTTTTTTAAACCATGCATATATATCACCGAATGCGGATTGTCCCGCCTCCAGACCGATTAATCCCGGTACAATTGAACCGTCAACCTGACCGCAGATTCCCTTAACGACATTCTCGCCTATTTCTCCAGCGGGTGCGGTAAGCATGTCACATGTTGAAGTTCCCATAACCTTCAAAAGAGTATATGGCGTAATTTCACCGCCAACCGCTCCCATATGAGCGTCAAAAGCGCCTACTCCGACCACAACATCGGTAGAGAGACCCAGTTCATCAGCCCATTCTTTGGAAAGATTTCCGGCGGAAACATCCGAAGTGAACGTATCTTTAAAAAGCCTGTCCCTGAGTCCCGCAAGCAGCGGATCCAGTTTCGCAAGAAACTCTTCAGAGGGAAGTCCTCCGAATGCTTCATGCCACATCGCCTTATGCCCTGCAGCACACCGGCTTCTTTTCAGAACAAGCGGGTCAGTATTTCCTGTAAGCAGTGCCGGCATCCAGTCACAATGCTCTACCCAGCTGAAAGCGGCCTTTCTTACTTTTTCATCAACTCTTAGTATATGGAGAATTTTCGCCCAGAACCATTCTGAACTGTAAATTCCTCCTACAAATTTTGTAAAATCGACTTTAGCGGATGCTGCAAGCGTATTTATCTCATCTGCTTCTTTAACAGCAGTATGGTCTTTCCAGAGTACAAACATTGCATTAGGATTATCTTTGAATTCATCGGTCAGTGCCAGAGGAGTGCCGTTTTTATCAACAGCTACAGGAGTGGATCCCGTAGTATCAATGGAAATTCCCCTGACTTTCTGAGCAGTACCGGCCGGACACTTCTTAAGTGCTTCCTTAACTGTCGATTTCACACCTTCAACATAATCAAGAGGATGCTGTCTGAACATGTTATTTACAGGATCACAAAATTTACCCTCTTTCCAGCGAGGATAATAAAATACGGAACTGGCAAGTTCCTTTCCGTTTGCGGTATTGATAATTACAGATCTGCATGAATCGGTACCATAATCAATCCCGATTACATAATTTTCATTTTGCATTTTTTTACTCCCTTTCTGATTATAAACTGCAGACATCATGTACGTATAATTAAAACAATTATACATTACTTGTTCGTACAAGCAAGCACAAAAAAAATTTTAAGTCGATTCTCTTACAATTAATTCAGGTTTTATGACCATTTTCACAAAAGTTTCACTTTTATTAATCATTTTAATAATAGATTCAGCCGTAATTCGGCCAAGCTCATTTTTCGGATGTGAAACAGAGGTTAATTTAACATCAGCCATGATGGCAAGTTTGGAATCATCAAAGCCGACAAGCCTGCAGTTTTCAGGAATCTTAATACCGGTTTTTTTTGCAATTTCAAGTACATAATATGCTATTTCATCATTATAACAGAGAATTCCGTCACACCTGCCGAGGATATCAATGATTCTGCCGTCAATAAACCCCGAATTTGTTTTATTCAGCATATTCTTTTTATCATAGGTGTTAAACCAGATGATATTATCATCTTCAATACTCATGCTGTTTTCTGAAAGCGCTTTTAGAAACCCCTTATAACGGAGATGCCCCTGCATATCATCCGATTTGAAAATACCGGCAGGTTTCTTCATACCTCTTTTAATAAGGTGCAATGTTCCGGTATAACCGCCATATTCATCATTTTCCACTACATAGGATGAATCAAATTCCCTGTAATAACTGTGAATAAACAAAACAGGTATTTTCCTTTTGCGGAATTCATTAAGAAGATCAATGTTTGCGGACGGATAGGCGCTTTTTGTAGCATCAATTACCACACCTGCAAGATCCTGGCCCAGAAAATTCAGAAGACACTGCCGCTCTTTTTCTATTTCATTGGATGTATTGCCCAGCATGATATTATATCCTTTGCGGTGAAAAACATCTTCCAGCCCGGCAATAATTTCAGGAAAAATATAATCCGTAATATATGTTGTTATAACGCCTATCAGCTTGGAGGGTTTATTTATGAATGCTCCGGGATCATTGACGAAGGTTCCCATACCTTTTACTGAGATCAGCCAGCCTTCATTAATCAAATCACCGATCGCCTTTCTGACTGTATGTCTGCTGACTTTTAGCCTTTCCATGGCTTCATTTTCAGAAAAAACCTTATCGCCTTTTTTCAGATCATTTTTCTGTATAAAGTTAATAAAATACTGTTTAACTATTTCATATTTATGATCCGGCTGTTTTGTCATTTTTTTGTCTCTTCCCAATCATCCTATTGCACGACAGAACATTACATGTACGTACAGGCTGTTTGTAAAGACTTTTTTAATAAAATAGACCTGAAACCGGAAAATATACGGGATTTTAATTTCCGTGATATAATCAGATTCCATTGCCTTCAGGAGCAGATTCTTCATCCAGCAGTTCAATCTCATAGCCGCAGTCCTTATTAAGACACATCATCTTTATTCCCTTATGACGTATGCTTTTTGAAAAAAGAAGTTTTCCGCATTTCGGACAGGGCTTACCCGCCGGAGTCTCCCGCGTAACAAATTCGCATGCAGGATAATTGGAACATGCGTAAAAAGGTCTGCCTTTTTTTGAAGTTCGCTTGACTACATCGCCGTCACAGGCAGGTTCAGGGCATTTTCCCAGCGGCAGTGATTTGGCGTTTCTGCATTCAGGAAAGCCCGAGCAGGCAAGGAAAAATCCGAATTTACCGAGTTTTTTAAGCATCGGTTTCCCGCATTTTTCACAGACTTCTCCCGTCTCCTCATCAAGAATACCTTTCATATCCTCAATATTTTTTTCAGCCTCATCGACGCTGGTTTTAAAAGGAGCGTAAAATTCAGAAAGCATACTTTTCCATTCAATCCTGGATTCTTCAACTTCATCAAGTTTTTCTTCCATAGATACGGTAAAATCAACCGATACAAGATCTTTAAAGTGTACTTTCACTATTCCATTAATTAGCTTGCCGAGCACAGTCGGAACAAGCTGTCTGCCGTTTCTCGACACATAATATCTTCTAATAAGCGTATTAATGGTCGGAGCATAGGTGGAAGGACGCCCTATACCGGATTCTTCAAGAAACTTTACAAGAGATGCATCATTATAGCGCGGCGGAGGAGATGTAAAATGCTGCTCAGGTTTAAATTCCCTGACATCAACATTATCGCCTTCTTTCATGGGAGGCAGCTTCCCCTTTTTTGCCTTATCATCCTTATCAAGAGCCGTAAATCCGTCAAAAAGAACCTTGGTTGCCGACGCTCTGAACTCATAGTCACCGGAAATGATCGTTAATGTGTTTATTTCACTCCGTTCCGGTGTCATCTGGGATGCAACGAATTTTTTCCATATAAGATTATAAAGTTTATACTGATCTTTATTCAGCTTGTCTTTAATTCCATCGGGATGCCTCAAAACATCGGTCGGCCTGATCGCTTCATGGGCGTCCTGTGCATTTTTCTTATTCTGATAAGTATTGGGTTTTTCAGGCAGATAATCTGAAGGAAAATTTGATGAAATGTAAGACCTTACCGAAGCAAGTGCGACATCCGAAATACGGGTGGAATCGGTTCGCATATATGTAATCAGACCTACAGGACCGGTACCGTCAACATCAATACCTTCATATAACTGCTGTGCGACCATCATTGTTTTACTTGAAGTAAACCCCAGACGGTTTGCAGCTTCCTGCTGAAGCTTTGAAGTAATAAACGGCGCCTGCGGTTTTCTTGAGCGTTCTTTCTGCTTTATTTCACTTATTGCAAATTTGCCGTTTTTAAGAGTATCTATGATTTTTTCCATCTGCTCGCTGCTGGAAATTTCTATTTTTTCGCCCTTGAACTGCGCCAGCTGTGCGGAATATATTTTTCCTTTCACATCAAAGTCAATTTCCAGAGTCCAGTATTCAACCGGTATAAATTTATCAATTTCCTCTTCCCTGTCGCATATGACTTTCAAAGCCACTGACTGCACCCTTCCGGCAGAGAGACCCTTTTTAACTTTTTTCCATAGAATTGGACTGATATAGTAACCGACGATTCTGTCGAGAATCCGGCGGGCCTGCTGTGCATTTACGAGACTTTCATTTATCTCGCGGGGATGAAGTACAGCTTCCTTTACCGCCGCTTCTGTAATTTCATTAAATTCTATTCTTTTTATATCCGGACATTTATCTTCAAGGACACGCTTCAAATGCCATGCAATCGCTTCACCCTCACGGTCAGGATCGGGAGCAAGCAGTACAGAATCCGATTTCTTTGCTTTCTTTTTCAAATCATTGAGAATTTTTGCCTTCCCTCTGATTGTAATATATTCAGGTTCAAAACTGTTTTCAATATCAACAGCCAGACGTGATTTTGGAAGATCAATTATATGTCCCATTGAAGAGGAAATAACATAATCCTTCCCGAGATATTTATTTATTGTTTTTGCCTTTGACGGTGACTCGACAATTACAAGTGTTTTACTGTTCATAGAAACTCCCGAAAGCATTTGTATGTTTCTTCAAAAAAACACATATAATAGAAGAAACTTTAAGACAAAAAGGAAGGATTATTCTGTTTTGTCAAACAATTCTTTAATATTTTTTTCGGGATCCCATTTTATTATGAAAAAAAGAAGAATTATGGATAAAAATGCCAGAAATGAGAAAAGAATGATTCTTTCAAAACCGTAATAAATATATGAGTTAAACTTTCTGCGGAAAGATATTATGCCCGTAATCTGACCAACCGATGTGTTTTTGTGACAGATAAGACACTCAGGTTCGGTTTTAACCGGAAGAATGTAATTATAATAATTTCTGTCAACACCTGAAACAGGATCAAAGTCAACGCTGTTTATCAGTTTTAAAATCGCAGGATTGTCATTTTCGCGTTTTACCGAAGGCACAGGTATGAAATTGCCGTTTCTGTCATAAACCTTGATTTCAATACCGTATTTTTCAGCGATATCATCAAGCATTATCCAGGAATAAACCGGGTCAGTATAGTTACGGACGGGAACGGACAGTTTTATGTTTTCATCCGGACGCGACATCATTTTAACTTTTATAAAAGAATCTGCAATGACATTAAACTGGGTATCAAGTTCATTGAAATATCCGCTTTTGTAATAACCGAAAACATCGTCTGCATAGGGATATATGTTAATAATCTGCGTCATGCAGATTATTATAAAAATTGCAGTCAGTACTGTAAAAAGAATTTTCAGTTTCATTTATTTAACACCGGCAGGAATTATTCTTGAACCTTCAAAAACAAGATTTCCGTCAAGTTCCATTTCAATCAGCTTTCTGTTGAGAACTCCCGCTTCAACCTGCAGAGCTCTTGCAATTTCATCTATTGACTGAATTTTGTTCCTGACGGAATTCATAATTTTGAATTCAATGCTTGCCGGATCATACACTGCGGTCTCAGGCCAGGCTTTATCAGACACGTTATTCTTTTCCGGTGCCGCTTTGCCTGATGCAGCCGGTTTTTTACGCAGCTTTCCCGCAATCAGATTAATGCTTTCCAAAAGATTATCGGCAGAGGTAAAAACAGACGCACCCTGTCTGAGCAGATCATTGCATCCGGCGTATCCGCCGTCAAAAACATTGCCCGGACAGACAAAAACCTCCCTGTTCTGGTCAACTGCATATTTCGCAGTAATCAAAGCTCCGCTTTTTGCCGATGCCTTTACAATCACTGTAACATAGGACATTCCGCTTATGATTCTGTTACGCCGGACAAAAGTCCATCTGTCTGCATTAACTCCGGGAGGATACTCGGACACAAGAAAAGATTTTTCAGAACCTGTTATGGAATTGTATATGTCATAATTATCAGCCGGATATCTGCTGTCTATACCGTTTGCAAGAACACCGACAGTAACACCCCCAGCTTCCAGACAGCCAGCATGTGCATTCCTGTCTATTCCCTTTGCCATTCCGCTTATAATTTCACAGCCGGCTGCGGAAAGCTCCTTTGCAACCGACCTCGTAAACCCGGATGACTGCGGGTCTGAATTTCTCGTACCTACAACAGCAACCGGTGATCTGATTTCCGAGATACCTTTTGTATAGATTACGGGCGGCGGATCATAAATTTCTTTCAAAAGATGCGGATATCTTTCATCAGTAACCGGAATGATGGAATAGTTTTCCTTACGGCATCTTGTTATTATTTTATCAGCAGCAGTCAGGATATCACCTTTGTAGTACGCGGAAACGACTCCGCTGATTCCCGTATTAAAATCAGGTTTAAGAAAATAAAAAATATCCTCTGCGCTGTAATCGCCGATAAGCGGATAAACTCTGCGCAGAAAACCGTTTTTCAGAATGGAAAGGGCAACATAATACAGAAGCGGATCACTCATATGCTGCTGCCTGTCTCACTTATGATACGGTCTATATTTTCTTTTGCGCTTTTTTTGTAATCAGCAACTTCAGGATTCTCCTTAACGGCAGAAAGATCATTATAAATGGACTGAAAAATTCCAAGAGCGGCATTTTTATTGTTTTCCTCATATTCCATTCTACCGTATGCGAAACGTGCAGGATAAAAATCTTTGATGTCTACGGTAAGCTGCCTGATTATTTCATAACCTTCATTTTTTCTGTCAAGTTTATAGTAATACAGCAGACCAAGTCCGTATTTCGCGTCAATGTTGGAATTATTTATTGACAGTGTCTTTTTATAATAAGCCTCGGCGTTCAGAAAATCATCCTGTGAATTAAGCACAGCACCCCTGTTTGCATATGCCGTACCAAGCTTCTGAAACACGGTGTCCTTTTCATTGCCGTGCGATATTGATTTTTCAAGGGCGTTTATCGCAGAGTTCCAGTCTTTACGGTAAAGATAACGCATTCCAAGAGATTCATATACCTGGACAAGATTATCCGATGCTTCGATTTTTTTATCAACCAGAGCTTCATATTTGCCGGCTTCCTTTTCAAGATCGGCAATCTCATCATCAGTTGCATATACCTGGACATTTTTCACGGCTTTCAGTTTGAAAATACGGCTGATCGGATCATCACCGCCGCAGGACATCAGAAAAGCTGATAAAATCATAATTATGCATAATTTATTCATATAAATCCTCTTACATATAATAACGGATTTTAACGGAAAAATGTGAAAATTTTTTAGTAATTATATGATTATTTTTCAAAAAACAGCTTCTGAAACATCAGTACCTGGAATACTTTTCTATTTCACTGCTGAATCTGATCAGAAATGATTCCGGGTCAGTATTAATTATTATATCCGAAAGCCGTGAAAACAGATTTTTATTGTTTTTTCCTACAAAAACAACCGGTCCCCGGCTGGTTACCGCATTGACTTCAGAAGGAAGTCCTTTCATTCCGAAATTCAGAAGAAAAGAGCAGTTTACCGGTCTTGCAGTTAATGAAATTTCACGCTCCGGACCGGCCAGTTTATTCAATACTGCGGAATTATCCCCGGCTTTAACCCCTAAAATATTTTTGGCAATTACCTCGGCTTCACGTTCGCAGATATCAGTACGTTTAATATCACTGCTTACGGCAATGAAGGATCTGAACTCCCTGATATCCTTTTTATTTTTATGCGGATTATATATGACATCGGTTTTTTCAAACGGTATTTCAGCGGTTTTCACCTGAGCTCTGGTCATGCTCTCCTCGCTAATACGGCGTGCACTGTCCGGTCTGCCTTCTTTTACCGCTACAAGAGTAAAACATGCACCGTTATCATCAAGCAGGTTATCCTCGGAAAACTGCCCGTTGAATCTTTCCTTTGTCAGGACTGCATCATCTCCGGATTTTCCGATTTTATAGCAGGCACCGAGAAAAGGTTTTTTCAGAATTGAAGAAAACCGCGGTATATATTCGTCAGACAGAGGCGAAGACAATGCCGTAATTCCAAAACAGTTTTCAGGATCTATCACACTTCTGACCGTTTCAAAATAATCGGCTGCGTTCAGATCACGGACTTCTTTACCTGTAACGGCAGTTACCCCGGAAGCAAGATATCCGATCTTTTCTGAATTAAGCCTGGTATCGGAAAAAATTATCAGCTCAATTTTGACATTCTTTATGCATTTTTTAAGCTGTTCGATCAATACAACGGCCTTCAAAGCCGTTTCACGGGGATAGGCCTCTACAACAAAATAAAGAATTTTCATTTAAGCAGAAGCTCCTTTTTTTCTATAAGTTTAATCAGTTTCAGGGCAAGCTCCCCTTCCGTTCCCTCAACAAGGGCTGCGGCAATATCGGAAGATATGTCATGGAATGAACAGGGCATACAGTTTATGCATTCGGCGGAAGAAGTAATATCTTCAATAAAATCAATGGAATGATTTTCACAATTCAGTAAATTGAACGCAGAAGGATAATTTATCACATTTTCAGCAGCGCATACTGATGCCAGAAATTTTGCATCGGTTTTATATTCTTCAACGGTATGATCCTGAATTTTTTTCCTGATTACAAAATATTTCCCGTCAGTGCTGAAATCAACTGAAATGACATCGGAAATGACAGGGATATCCGAATTTTCGGCAAGAAGCGCGCCGAAACCGCCTGTGGAAAAATTACTGGAATATGAACCCGTGAGTACGAGATCATACCGGTTGACTTTCAGATAGGAACTCATTACAGATGCAATATTATTTATGGAATCTGAAACCGTTTTAAGCCAGACACATCTGTCGGCACCGAGAGCCCAGATTCTTTTCAGACATTTTTCATTAAGAGGATTTTCCGGTGCAAGAACCGTAACTGCAAATCCGTGACTTTTTTTAAGTTTCAGCGCAGTCTGATATGCAGCCATATCAAAGCGGTCGATATAATAGTTAATTCCGTCATAATCAGGAATACCGTCATTTAATATACAGTTTTCTCCGAAATCAGGAACAGGATTGACACAGACACATATTTTCATAATTGCTCCGCAAACTGTTTTGTTTAAATTATTTAACCGGTAAATATTATCAAGCAAATAATTTTTAGTGTGTTAAAATATGAACTAAATATCACTTCTCCCTGAATGTTTTTCGTGCCATAACTTCATTGAATTTTTTTTCATAAACAGAAGACATCCGGCACCAGTCAAAACTTTCCGCACGGTCAATCAGCGGTGATGTATCATAATTTTTAAAATTCAGGCTAATATCCGTTATCAGTGAAATCAGTTCTTCAAATGAAGAATAAAAAAACTTTCCGTTGGCTGAGATGTCATAAAGTTCAGGGTATGCAAGTCTGTCCGGCAGCAGCGGAATCACTCCGCAGCAGACTGCCTCCATGACACTGATGCCGAAAAAATCCTGATTATTTACGACCGGAAGAACATGCGCGGTTTTCAGATATGACGCATATTCCTCAAACGTTTCCGCATAGCCGTCAAAAATAATTTTTTCCGGGAATCGGGAATAAATGGCTTTCAGTACCTCCGGCGTTTTTAAAAACTTTTCACCAAGAAGAATAAGTCTGAAATCAATATTTCTTTTTTCAATCTCGAGAAGCAGCCTGTGGAACATTTCAGGGTTTTTATCATATTCCCATCTGTGATTCCAGAGAATATTGAGAACTCCGCTGAAATTTCCATCAGGTTTACGGACAGTTTTAAATTTTTTCAAATCAAGTGAAAGGTGAAGTGTATCAGATCTCATTTCAATATCATCAACCGTATTGAGATTATTATGATCCGGAAATTTTTTCAAAAAGCCGCGCAGACAGCGGAAAAAACTTTCCCGGTGGTAATCGGAATTGAAAAAACAGAAATCAGCTGTCAGGGCGGATGCATAATTAATGAATGCGTAATGTTCATCCCTCTGCAGACCGGTATCAGGATCATCCGGGGACCACGGATAAGTCAGCTGGTTTTCATGGAAATAAATCACGTATTTTGTATCAGTCGGGGTTCTGACGAGAGACCTGAATAAAGGAAGGTCAAGCATGTCAGATGCAATAACCAGATCGAATGCAGAATCCAGTCTGTTAAACATGTCTGCAAGAGTTACCGCACCGCCATGCATTCGCCATTTCCAGCTGCGTCCCTCAAGTGAAAGAACCTCCGTTTCAAAGTTCCTGAGATTCAGACGCAGTCCCTCAATCCACTGTGCATGGCTGCCGGTATAAAATGGTTCAACAATGAGAATTTTTTTCATTAAATATCAGTTCCGCATTCCTGCAGTAATAATTTCAAGAGCCTGCATCAGTATTTTCTTATGATCGACGGGGGTCATCCGGATTGAATCTTTTTCATTCATAAAAAGGATTCCGTCAATAGAGGCCAGAAAAGCCGCAGATGCTTCCCAGGGATCAATTCCGGTTTTCAGCTCACCTGATTCAATCCCTGATACAATTATTTCCCTGATGGATTCCAGCAGCCGGCCGGTTTTACAGCTGAATAATCCGGATTTATCATTCGTCAAAAAAGTCTTTTCAGCGCATAAATGCGAAACGTAAAGTATTCTGAAATACTTGTGATTATCATGATAGAATTTAAAATATGATTTTGCCAGATGTACCAGTTTATCAGGAGCGGATATGCCTGACTCGCCGAGTACCCTGTCAAAAATGTTTATCAGGAGCTCCATTCCCTGAGAATACAGCTCCTGATAAATGTCTGATTTACCGGCAAAATAGAGATAGAATGTTCCTGTACTCAGTCCTGAAGCGGATGTAATATTTTCAATTTTTGTTCCGGAAAATCCTTTTTCTGCAAAAAGACCGAGAGAAGTTTCAAGAAGAATTTCTTTCCGGTCAAGCTTTGCGGAATCGGAACGCGCCCTTTTTTTCACTCTGCTGTTCATCATCCAACTCTGACCGGTTTTCCGCGCCTGTAAAGAAGATTTTCATAATATTTATTCTTTAAGTTTGAAATGAACTTTCGGAAAAAAGAGAAAAAAACATGCATCAGACTTGACATTTCACACCTATGTGCGTTATATTGTATTTAGGTAATGAACATAGGTGCAAAATGCCAAGAAGAAAAAAATGCAGAAATCTGCAGGGTCCTCCCGGCTGCAACAGCTTCAAACCGAAAGGTATACCGGGTAAATTTTTAAAAAAAGTAATCATTTCACTTGATGAATATGAAAGTATCAGGCTGGCAGATTATGACAATCTCGATCATGAAGGGGCGGCGGTTAAATTAGGAGTTTCCAGGTCCGTTTTTACAAGACTTGTTGATACCGCAAGGAAAAAAGTTGCCGTTGCTTTAATCGAAGGATGCGAACTTTCAATTGAAGGCGGTGAATATCATTTCCAAAAGAAATATTTCAGATGCATGCAATGCTATAGAATTTCCGAAACCGGAATTGACAATAATGATTTAACTGATTGCCCGTACTGCGGATCTTACAATATGCATAATCTTAACACGGATTTCGGATTAAAAGGTCAGTGCCGCAGACATGGTTATTAAAATATATTAAGGAGGCTTATTATGCCGGGATTTAACAGAACAGGTCCATTAGGACAGGGTCCGATGACCGGACGGGGAATGGGCATGTGCGGCGGGAACGCCGGAGCAGGTTCAAACAGAGGATTTGGAAGAATGTTTTCAGCATGGGGAAGAGGATGCAGGGGACGCGGAGGTTTCAACTATATGGGTAATTTCAATCCCATGAATACAGAAGAAACTGTCGAAAATCTGAAAAAGCAGAAAGAAATACTTGAACAGCGCATATCCGCACTGGAAAAAGGGTCCGGGTCCGATGAATAGCATTTCAATTGCATTTGCAAGCGGCAAAGGAGGCACCGGAAAAACCTCCCTTGCTGCAAATTTTGCAAAATTCCTTTCACATGAAAAAAATGTCCTCTTATCTGATCTGGATGTGGAAGAACCCAATGTCAGTATTTTTTTTCCGGAAAATGAAAAACCGGGATCATCATATAACAGTAAAATTACTATTCCTGAAGTCGATCTCAATAAATGCACATACTGCGGAAAATGCGCACAGAAATGTAATTTCAATGCAATTGCTGTTTATCAGGATAAAATTTCCATTTTTCAGGAATTGTGCAAAGGATGCGGAAGATGCAGCAATATCTGCGAAGCCGGTGCAATTAATTTAATCGAATCTGAAGTCGGAAAAGTAAATGAATACTCTAGTGAATCACTTGAAATAACTGAAGGAATTCTCAACACAGGAAACATTCATACCAAAAGTCTGATCACCGATGTTAAAAAATACAGACACCGTGACATTAACATTTATGACTGCCCTCCGGGAACGACCTGCCCGATGGTTGAATCAGTACTTGATGCCGATTTCACGGTACTTGTAACTGAACCGACACCTTTCGGTCTTCATGATCTGTCGCTTGCAGTTGAAGTGATGGAAAAACTTAATAAAAAATTCGGAGTTATTATTAATAAATCCGGTGATAATGACCACATAATTGAAGATTATTGCAAAAAAGGCAATTATGACATTCTCGAAAAAATACCTTTCGATAGAACTATTGCCGAAAAATGCGGCAGAGGGGAATTTTATTATGATGACGAAAATTACCGGATTAAAATGAATAATATATATAACCATATAACAGGTAAAATAAAATGAAAAAAATAGCGTTTGCAAGCGGCAAAGGAGGAGCAGGTAAAACATCACTTTCAATGTCATTTCACAAATATGCAAAAGATAATTCGCTGTTTGCCGATTGCGATGTAGATGCAGCTGATGCATTTTTACTTCTCGAAAAGGAAATTCAGCATAAAAAGCCGTTTTATTCCGGTCTAAAATATAAAATTGATGAGAATAAATGCATTCAATGCGGAAAGTGCGCTGATTCATGCAATTTCAATGCAATAAAAAAAACAGATAAATATTATATTGAAGAATTCTCATGTGAAGGATGCAGCCTATGTGAAGACATATGCAAATACAATGCAATAGAAAGCAGAAGTAACTGCTGCGGAGAACTTTTTATTTCAGATACTGTTTTCAATACAAAAATGATTTATGCCCGGCTAATACCCGGTGAAGACAATTCAGGTAAGCTGGTGCATGAAGTAAAAAAAATTGCTCATGAACAGGTTTTAAGCGCAGAAAAGGAATTTCTTGTCATTGACTGCCCGCCGGGTATCGGATGCCCCCTGATGGCGGCAATTTCAGGAATAAATCTTCTGGTGATTATTATTGAATGCTCACAATCAGGGTTTAAAGATGCAGTACGATTAATCAATCTGTCCAAAAAAATGAAGATTCCATATATTACAGTTATCAACAAGTCAGGACTGAATCCGGATATCGATAATAACATAGAAAAATATCTGGCGGACAATGAAATATTTTCTGCCGGGAAAATACCTTTTGATAAGGAATTTGTTTATCTTCTTAACCGTAAAAAACTGATAATTGATTCAGACATACTTTCCGGAAATCTTAAAAATATATTTTCACAGATTAAAAATAGAATTGAAATGGAGAAATAAATATGAGAATAGCAATACCGACGTCTGACAGAAAAACAGTATGCGAGCATTTCGGCAGAGCCGGATATTTTGCAGTTATTGATTCAAATGAAAAAGAATTTACATTTATCGATAATCAAATAAATCTGAATGCTGCGCAAGGTGCAGGAATACAATCATCAACAGCACTTATTAACGATGGAGTTAAGACAGTACTGTCTCCGCATATCGGACCTAAAGCCTATGATGTTCTGAAATCTGCAAATGTAAAAATGTTTTTAATAAATGAAACTGATTTAACATTGGAAGATGCATTTTCAAAATTCATTAATAATGAACTTACAGAAATGGATGGATTTAAGAAATAGAATGGGAAACCTGAAAATTACAACCATCATTGAGAACGCTGTTTATTCAAAAAAACTGAAAGCGGAACATGGATTGTCACTGCTTATCGAAATTAATAATAAAAAAATTCTGTTTGATACAGGCCAGACATCAGATTTTTCAGGCAATGCCCGCCTTATGAATATTAATCTTTCAGATATTGATTACTGCGTCATAAGCCACGGGCACTATGATCACACTGGAGGTCTGGATGAATTCATCAATCAGAATGAAAAATCCGGAATTTACATTCATAAAAACGCTTTTAATGAAAGATATAACTTCAAAAAAGAATATATTGGAATTCCATTCCGTGATAAAATACCCGAAAACAGAATGCATAATATTGATGAAATTACCATGTTAACTGAGCAAATATTTATTATGCCCGCACCTGAAGTATACTATAGCGAAGACCTGCATACAAAAGGATTTTCAGTTATGGAAAACGGATTTATTACTGATGATGATTTTTCCGACGAACAGAGCCTTGTCATAGTCAGGGATAAGTCTCTCGTAATAATAAGCGGATGTTCTCATCGGGGAATAACTAACATAATTAAAGCGGCTGTTGATCATTTCAAATTACCTGTCGCATTGGTTCTCGGCGGTTTTCATCTTAAAAATGAGTCTGATGAAAAAATCACAAAAATATCCGCAATTCTGAACTCATACATCATTAAACAGATCGGGATTTCCCATTGTACCGGAATTAATGCATTTCATCTTTTGAAAAATTCAGTTAATGCGGATCTGTTTTACAATTTCACAGGAAATACCATATGCATGTAGCTCTTGATGGAAATGGAACCGGCAGCATTTCCGGAATTAAAGTACGCTATGCGGAAACTGATCAGATGGGCTTTGTCCATCATTCAAATCATATTATCTGGTTTGAAATCGCCAGAATGAAGTTATTTCAGGATAACGGAATTGATATTAAAAAAATTGAGGAAGAAGGACTTTTACTTCCTGTTCTGTCAGTTGAAGCAAAATACATATCTCCTGCATTTTACGGTGATGAATTAAACATCAATGCATATTTCATGAGCAGTACAAATGTCAGGATAAAAATACAATATGAAATTGTAAATGACAGCGGTAAAAAAATATGTTCAGGAAATTCAGAGCATGCATTTATCAGCAGAAACAGCCGGAATCTGATTCTTGTACCTGACTGGATAAACAAAAAGATTGTCAGAATTAATAAGGAAAATTAAAATACGGAGAAAATAATAATGCAGAATTCAAAAGAACAGGGAAAACCTGATATAAGAAATCAGAACCTGTCGAAAATGAAAAATAAAATTATTATAATGAGCGGAAAAGGCGGAGTCGGGAAAAGCACAGTGAGTGTAAATGTAGCCTATTCGCTTGCGGCTCTTGGATACAAAACAGGAATTCTTGATGTAGATTTTCACGGACCTTCAGTTGCGAAAATGACCGGCATTGAGGACTGCGAAATAGAAAATTCATCCTCAGGACGCCCTATGCCGGTTAAAGCTGAAGAAAATATTTTCATTTTATCAATAGCCTCGTTATTAAAAACAAAAGACGAAGCGGTTATCTGGCGCGGACCGATGAAAATAGGTGTAATACAGCAGTTTTTTGATGAATTTGAATGGCCTGAACTGGACTTTCTTATTATTGACTGCCCTCCGGGAACAGGTGATGAACCGCTGAGTGTCATTCAAACCATAGGTGATGTTACAGGGTCTATTATTGTATCCACTCCCCAGGATATTGCATTTTTGGATGCACGGAAAACTATTACTTTTTCAAAGAAGTTAAACGTTCCTATAATCGGCATCATTGAAAACATGTCCGGTTTTATCTGCCCTAAATGCGGTGAACGCATTGATATTTTTAAAAACGGCGGGGCTTTGAAAGCTAAAGCTGATTTCAATGTGGAAATATTGGGACACATTCCTATTGAACCGGAAATTGTTGAATCCGGCGACAGGGGGAAACCATATTCAGTTAATAATAAAAAAGAAAAAGGAGCGGAAATTTTTATGGAAATCACAAAAAAGATAATCAGTAAAGTTGATGAAAATTCAACTGAAAAGAAAAATCCCGAAGTAAAAGATGGAAAAGATAAAATAGCAATTCCTGTTGACAAAGGTATTTTAAGTTCACACTTCGGACACGCAGAAGTTTTTGCAGTTTACTACATTGAAAATGGTGCAATCATTAAAAAAGAGGAATTAACACCTCCTCCACATGAACCGGGAGTAATTCCTAAATGGCTGAATGAAATTAAGGCCACCAAAATTATAACCGGCGGAATCGGGCAAAGTGCAATTAATTTATTTAATGGATTCGGAATAACCGTTTTCTGCGGCGCTCCGGTAATTACTCCGGATGATCTGATTCAATTATATTTAAAAGATGAACTTAAGGTAACAGGTTCTGTCTGCGATCACGAACATCAGCATTGAAATTTCACTGCAGTGCAGTCAGTACTTTCAAAAACTGACTGCATCAACAATCAGAATTTAAAAACATGAAAGTACTTAGAGAACTGGGTCGAAAACCGAATCGGGTAAATTATAAATATCTTCAATAAACATCAAATCAGTTCACTTTGAAAAATTCAATCTGTTGCTGAAGACTGTCAGCCTGTGCGCTTATTTCAGTCGTTGATGAGCTTATTTCATCAGAACCGTGTGCAACAGCCTGCGTGATTTCATTTATGCCCTCAATGGTATTTATCATTTCATTGTTTGCAATTTTCTGCTCACTCGTAGAAAAAGAAATATTGTCAGCCATGGATTTCACAGTTTCCATTTTATCTATGACTTCCTTGTTCAGTTTCTGCTGCTCATCCGAAAATTGTGAAATTTTTAAAACATTCTGATTTGTTATTTCAATATTTTTAACGATATTTTCAAGAGCCCTTGTAGTTGAATCAACGAATTCACTTCCGTCACTGACCTCTTTCAGTCCCTTCTCAACAAGTAGTCTGATATTTTTTGCACTTGCTGCAGTCTGATCGGCCAGTTTTGTTATTTCACTTGCAACAACTGCAAAACCGCGGCCGTGATTACCTGCCCTTGCAGCTTCAATTGCGGCGTTCAACGACAGAAGATTAACCTGATCTGAAATATCTTCAATCAGAATGATGAAATCCGCAATCTCTGAAGTACTCTTTTTAATTTCATTCATTTTCTGGCGGGTATTCTGCATGAGACTGAATCCGTATTTGACTTCATCCGTCATTTTTGCAGAAAGCTCCACGCTGTATTTAGCGGAATCAGCAACCTGCACTGTGGATTCATTCATAAGTTTGAGTGAGCTGTATGCCTCTTCCGTCAGATTAGCCTGTTCCTTGGCGTTATCGGAAATAAGTTCCACAGAGCCGGATACTTCCTCTAGTGAAGCGGACGACTGCTCAACTGCAGATGCCTGTGTCTGTGCATTATCAGCAAGATCAACTCCGGTTTTCGCAAGAGCTTCGGCTGCGGAACTTAACTGTCTTGAAGATTCCTGTACAGAGGTAATTACATTTGATATCTCGCTCTGGAATTTCATAAAATGCTGAAGAAAATCCCCGAATTCATCAGGAAGATAAATGTCGCTCTTCTGGGTCAAATCACCCTGGGATAATTTTTCAAGAATTCTGATTGTTTTTTTGATAGGACTTGAGAAGCTTCTTGTAATATTCCAGATAAGTACAAAAATCAGAAGTCCAATTGTAAAAATTGATCCCATAATCTGTATAGGGAAAATGTTGAGTTTTTCGGTAATATCCGTTTTATCAAAAACAAATACTGCAAACTGCCCGGTTGAAGGAAGGAATATCTTGTAGTAATATTTCTCTACACCCTGAAAAACGCAGGTATTCAGTTCTCCCGGCTTTGAAGTCTGGATCTCCTGAATGTTACTGTACTCCTGTCCCATGAAATCAAGAGACAACTTCATCCCCACAAAATCAACTCTCGGGTGATAGATAATTTCCCCGTCAGCGTTGATAAGCCATGTTTCGGAGGTTTTACTGATTTTAATCTCACTGAGTTTTTCCTTTAAAGGTCCGATCTGGAGAACTGAACCGACTGCACCTTTAAGTTTTCCATCCTCAATAAACGGTACTATGCAGCTCATAGCATGGGTTACATAATTATAATTATATTCAAGATTTGAAAGTGCATGAGCCTTTGTAGCTTTCATTTTCTGAAAATGTTCATGATTGAATATATATCCGGTATTGCCGTTATTATAAAGTGCATTGCCGTCCAGATCAGCGAAATAATACCCAAGAATGTAATCCAGGTGCTTTCTTTTATATAGTTTTTTAAGCAGAGACAGTGCTTCGGGATCTTTAATATTAATTGGTCCCTTTTCAAAATACTGGTTATTTGTTATTTCATAGGCATCAATTTCAGCCGCATAAAAATAGTTTGTTATATATGTTGATACTGCATCCGCACCCGAATGCAGTGTATTCATGGCATCTGCATAAATGTTTTTGTTTACCATTCTGAACAATATCGAAGCAGACGTCATGAGAATTATGAAAACTACTGATAGAATCGGAATGGAAAATTTTGAAAAAAGAGTAAGGGAATGAAAATCAATCTTATCCGACAGAAAATACAGTTTTGTTTTGGAATAATTATAGTAAAGAAAAGCCAGTGATATTGAAACTGTAAGTGAAATAAATCCTGTGAATACAGACTGTATCAATGATATGTAAATATTGTGTTCAAAAAACAGGCTTGAAAGAAATATAAAATTGAGTATGATTGAAACTACAAAAATTATGCCTGACAGAATACCGTAATTATTTATGAAAAAAACTGTAAATTTACCGGCTCCATTTCCCCGCTCCGCTTTGCGGACTTCATGCTTCAGTATGATAAACAGAATAACATTTAAAACAGCGCCTCCGGCCATCATATAAAAAGATAACGTAATTTTTGAATTGAATACCGAAAGAACACTTTCCATTGACAGAACAATAAAAAGCAGCGAAAAAAATATGAAGGAGTATATGAAATATAAAATTATGGATAAAATAAATAAACTTTTTATCCCTTTAACAGGATTACTCATAATCTCTCCGTATAATCATTAATTTACATAATAACATCCATAATTACCCTGATTCCAAAATATTCCCGTTACACACCTGAAATTAGCCCATTATTAAATTATCGGTAATAAGCAGAAAAAGTATACTTCATATT
>JAFGJZ010000171.1 GCA_016928815.1 Spirochaetota bacterium | reverse complement strand
CGATACAGCTTCGATACAGCTTCGATACAGCTTCGATACAGCTTCGATACAGCTTCGATACAGCTTCGATACAGCTTCGATACAGCTAAAAATACTATTTTTTGTGTAAAAAGTCAAAAAAATCAAAAAAAATTTACATTTTTCAATTTTTTTTCGTATAAAGTATAGAGCCTTTATTTAGGAGAAAACTATGAAACCATTAGTAAATATTGACAGTGAAAAAATAACCAGTCATGTATATAGCAGATGTATCAATGGGAGTTCTTTTCTGGAAAACAGCTGGTATAAAAATATGCTTATTGATATATTCTGTTATGCTAAAAAAAAGATACCTTTCGAACTTCACGCTTTAACAATTTTAGACAATCATTTTCATGCATTAATCACTACAGCAAATGATGCTAAAATTCTACCAGATATTATGTTTAAAATTAAAAAAAAATTTACAGTTAATTACAATAAATCTAACAATCGAATCGGAACATTATGGAATGAGCGGTATGGAAGAAAATATGTAGAAACAGCTGATAATCCGGAAACATATCTGCTTTCTTTGCTTTGGTATTTAGCATTTAATCCCATCAGGAAAAACTATACGGATGTCCCAGGGAAATACAAATTTGATTCAATAAATTATTACTTAATTAATAATTATCATGATAATATGCCAATTTCAATGCATAATTACTATTTATCTCTCAGTAAAAACCCTGAAGAGCGAATTAAAATTTTCAAAGAATATGGTGAAAAATACAAGTATCTTTTTCTGGATAGCAAATGGCATGATGGAGTGCTTGACTTTTACTGAATTTAAGTTTGATACAGCTTCAATACAGCTTCAATACAGCTTCGATGCAGCTTCGATGCAGCTTTGATGCAGCTTCGATGCAGCTTCGATGCAGCTTCGATGCAGCTTTGATGCAGCTTTGATACAGCTTTGAAGCTGTATCGATAAATAAAAAAATACAAACAGACGGTTTTTATTTGACTTTTTAAAACATATGTGAAATAAAATGCAAATGTGTTTAAAAAATTAAATTATACAAAACTTCCGGAGGAGTTTACATGAAAAGAATCACACTTATCATTCTTATCACAGTATTTTTTACATCAACTTCAGCCTTTGCAATCAACAAAAACCAGAGTCTGGAGTACGGACGTACCTTAACAAGAACCGCTTCCACTGATGTTGACGCGGCATTCTTCAACCCGGCAGGACTTAGCTACCTTGGCGGGGACGGTTTCTACTTTCAGGTTGCAAACCAGATGATTTTTCAGGACCGTGTTGCTAAAACTGACGATTATAAAACGATAAGCGGCACAGATGAATATGTCGGTGAAATACGTGCATGGTTATTCCCCACAGTTGCTGCAGCATATCAGATGGGTAACCTGACACCTTTCTTTCATTTCGGTCCGGTAAATGGCGGTTCAGGCGGACACTATGCAAACGGGACACCGGAATATTATTCATCAGTTGCAGCTTACAATGATCCATGTGCTATGACATTTGACGGTGAGCAATCTGTACTTGCAGGAACATTAGGTCTTGCTTATAAAATTTCAGAAATGTTTTCTGTTGCTGCCGGATATAGATTAAGTTATTATTCTGCAGAATATGAAGGCAAAATTAAAGGGTTAAACGTGGGAACCGGTGACCAAGGAAATATTGCTTTTTCCTATGCACAAGATGGAATAGGACATACACTCATTATAGGTTTTGACATTAAACCAATCGAAAAATTAAATTTAGGATTTAAAGTTGAATGGAGTCCTGTTTGGGAAATAGAACAAAAAGATACTAAACTTACTGCAACAGGTTATACAGGAATTATGGGAGTAACAAATGCTTATGTTGAAAATGCTTTTTCAAGCAAACTTTCAAAAGATGGTGATAAAACTAATGCACAGGAACCCCTTAGCCTCTGGTTTGGAGCAGACTATCAGATCATGGAAAAATTAAGTGCAACAGTCGGTGTAATCTGGGAAATGCATACTCAGAATGATCTGACTGATGACGAGCAGGATGACAAAACCGACAACATCTTCAGCAGTATTGCATTTGAATACGCTATTCTTGACCAGCTAAGAGCAAGTCTCGGCTATGCTTATGAAACAGGATCCAATACCGATAAAATCCGTTCTTCCACAAACATGGGTCTTCCGGCTCATCACATAGCTCTCGGTGCCGGTTATCTTGTAACTGAAAACATCGAACTGGGTATCGGCTATGTTCTTTCAAACTATGTTGAAAGTGAAAACGAAGCAGGCTGGAAATATTACTATGATTACGCTCATGACATCAGTTTTGGTGTAACTGCCAAATTCTGATTTCAAGAACTTAAAACAGATTATTAAAACCGCCTTTTAAAAAGACGGTTTTTTTATGTACTGTGATTAAAAATCTGACTGAATGATTAAACTGAAAAACCTGTAAATTAAATTGCCGCTTGACGGCTCATGCTGATTATGTTAACATTCTGATAAATCATGATCATGTGATATCAATTATATTCACTGAATTGTTATACATTAAAATAGCGGGAACGGAGAACACGAAATGAAAAAAATACTTGCAGCATCATTTTTACTGGCAGCATTGACATTCATTTCATGTAAAAGCACGCAGCCTGAATTTTCAGTTAATGACTCAAGCATATTTACAGATACACCGGTAATTATAATTTCAAACAGCCGGTATTTTCTTAATTTCAGCTATGCAGAAAAATTATGCTGTTACAGTACTGAATCAAAAATAAAAAACGACAGTCTCATATTTTTTCTTCCTGCAGAAAGAAACAGTGGGAATCCGGAAATTAAATCCGTCTATGAAGAAATAACCACTCCGGAGAAAATCAGTCTGATTAAATCAGGGAAAGTATTCTGGGAAGAACCTGACGGCAATCTTATAAAGCTGGAAATTTTGCGGACTGATAAAGAAGTTACCGGCCAATCAAATATCGGCAACACGCATTAATCCGGACTCTATAAATAAGCATCACTAAAACCGGAAGAAAGTTTAATCTGAAATTGCTGCCTTGAATTTTGAAATTAAGCTGGTATAATATATTTAACAATTTCCGTCAAAAGGTGAAAAAATGTTCCGCATCAGAAAAATTTACGATGACGTATCATCTGCAAATAAAAACGCCATCCGGCAGGTGCAGTCAATAATCAGCAGGCAGTTCCCGTCAGCCCGCGTTGAGGATCTTGAAAAAATTCCGTTACAGCTGCATGATCCCGTAAGTTACAGATACCGCTCAGTACTTTTTGTAGCTGACGATACATCCGGAAAAGTAAAAGGTTTCGCGGTAATGCTCCATCTGGCGGACATAAACGTAACCTATCTGGAACTTATCTCTGCGGCTCCGAGCAAGACCGGCGGCGGAATCGGCGGAGTTCTTTATGAAAGAATACGTGAAGAATCATTAAAACTTAAAGTACACGGTCTTTTTTTTGAATGCAGCATTGATGATCCGGACAGAATTTCGAATCCTGATGTACTCAGACAGAACAGACGGAGAATGCTTTTCTATGAAAGATACGGTGCTTTACCGGTACTGAATACAGTTTATGATTCTCCGATAAATCCCGGAGACGAAGATCTTTATTACATCATGTACGACGCCCTTGACAGCAGCCGTCCCCTCAGCCGCAGTCTTGCACAGAAAACGGTCAGAGCTGTTCTGGAACGGAAATACCATAACATCATATCACCTTCCCTGATAGATGAGGTGGTTGAATCATTCAGGGATGATCCGGCAGTTTTACGCAAATCCCGCTACAGAAAACATCTTCCGGAAGTGAGAAAATTTTCAAAAGCATCCATAGGTCTTGTCGTAAATGAGAAACATTCGAGAGTGTAAAAAAGATTGTGTAAATAGCCATATCATATAAGATAAAAATCGGAGGATGATATGGCAAAAGAAAAAGATCAAAT
>JAFGJZ010000170.1 GCA_016928815.1 Spirochaetota bacterium | reverse complement strand
AGAACAAATGCTCAAAACCATTAATCAAGCTGATTAAAATAAGCGGAGAAAAAATATAGGCAGTAATTTTTTTATCTTTAGGGATCAGTGAGATAAACGTCCAGATAAAGATTAAAATACTTATGATGATAAACGCAAAACGCAGATGAAAGTCCGTAACATCGGACGGAACATTTGTGTTATACTTCAAATGCCAGCTCAGAATGTTCCATTCCTCCAGTTCATGCAGCGCGGCAATGAAAGGGAATGTAAAAATAAATTTCCTTATATCTATTTTTTCCAGCTTATTAAAAATATTCTTTATCATATATTTTATCCCTTTTAATAATTTACTGAAATAATTGTTTTACTTTCATAGGAATAACAATTATCAATCTGCGGATATATGCATTTTTACTCCTATTGATGATCATTTTTTCTATCTTTACAGCAGCTTTTTCAGGTTTAACAATCATGAATGGAGGAACCTTATTCCCGTCTTTCCTGTCATTCCGGAATGAAGTTTTCATCAGCCCTGGAAAAAATGATCCTACCTTTACATTCGAATCTTTTAACTCCTGACGCAAACCCTCGGAAAAACGCGCCAGCGCAGATTTAGTTGCTGAATATACACTGTTATCAGCAAACGCAATTTTACTTACTAAAGAATTAATATTCAGAATGTAAGCAAAGCCACTGTGCTTAATCAGTGGCAGCAAAGCTTTAATGCAATAAAACGGGCCGTAAAAATTTACTTCAAATTGCTTCCTCATTTCCTCGTTGGACATCTCTCCTGAATTCTTATGAATCCCGATACCTGCGTTGTTAATGAGAACATCGACATATTTAAACTTTCCTTTTATCATTTCTGCCATGTGATTTACATCCGTTTCATTTGAAATATCGCAGGGAATAATCAACGCTTTTTTCCCTGACAGGTATTCAACTTCCTTCTGCGTCTGTTCCAGCAGGCTTTCAGTACGCGCCACAAGAACCAGATTTGCATTACTGCGGCACAGGCGGAGAGCAGTTTCTCTGCCAAGCCCCTTTGATGCTCCGGTGATTACAATTGTTTTATCTGTTAAATTCATAATTTTTCTCCAGTTAACTTAACAATTATATTAATATCAGCTATTCGAAGTTCTTTTATCAGAATGGAACTTTATGTGCATCAACACCCCGATAAGGCCTGCAAAGAAACCGCAAAAAAATCCGCCGAAAGTATGGCCCATTACGTTATCCATTATGTTTTCCGGAAAAGGGAATACAAAATAATTAAGCAATCCTGAAATAATACTGCATAGTAATCCCCCAAAAACACCGCTCATTAATGCTCCAGTAATTTTTCCTTTCATATACTTACTCCTATTTTTAATTTAAAATATATTTATTAAGGAAAATATAACAGAAAGGCTGACATGCTGTCATTGATGTATGTTAAGATTGCTTTAAATTTGTGCGGATCCTGCTTAGTGATTCCGGAGTGATGCCAAGGTATGATGCGATATGATATTGACTTATTCTGTTTAAGAGATTCGAATAATCCTTTAAAAAACGCAAGTATCTTTCCTGTGAGTCAATCAATAATAATTCAGCTTCTCTTTTCTGATAGAGAATAGTTAACAGTTCTGCCAGCTTCCTTGCAACTCTCTGCCAGCAGATATGGCTGTTAAGCAAATCATTGTAAGTTTTATAATCAATAACAAATAATCTAGTATCCTCCAGTGCCTGAATATAAATCTCCGACTCTTCTCTGCGTATAAATGGTTTGTATGCAACTGCCAGGGTGTTTTCCGGACAGAAATGCTTATTGATCTCATTCCCGTTCTCATCAATATAAAAAAGACGCAGCAGGCCTGAAATATTAAAACCCAGACTGTCGGGAATTTCACCGGCCATTAAAAAATATTCATCTTTTTTCAGACAGATGATCTTCTTTCGTTTGAATAATTTACGCAGTTCATCCCTGGGAATCCCGGAAAGGAAATTCATTGAGTCGGCCAGTTCCTGTAAGTAATTTTTTTTCATAGCAGTTTTTAATTAACTTATTATATAAGGCTATCAGCCGGGGAAAAATACTTAACTTTTAATTTAATCATAACAGCATATGCTTTATAATTAAATTCTGCCTGTGCGCCGGTTTCCAGTAATTATAAACCGAATATCTTTTATAGTCCTCAATCCTGTTCTTCTGATAAAATGTCTTTATATAAAACTATGCTTAAATTATATCAAGTTATTTAATAAAATATTGTATTTGCATTATTGCCGGAAATAAAATATTTTACAGAAGATAAGAATATCACGCAGGGTAATTCCTGCAGGAAAATTTTAGCCACACGAATTATATATGACATACATAATCGGTGTCGACCACCTTATACAATATAACAACGGGATTGTTCCGGAAGATATTTTCCGTGAATTCACGGATTATCTCAATGAACAAACCCAAATGTTCAATATAAACCTGATAGCTGAAGAATTCAGCGAATTTGTTAAAAACTATGGTTGTGATGATTTTTCACATAATAGACTCCAATCATTAATTCATTATGGAATCGAAATGATTCAGAAACATCTTGTACTCTTTTCATAGTTGGAAGTATCTGTCCAGGTCAAACAAACCGTTTTTGGCAAAGTCGCCGTTGAACTTTAGGATGACGGGTTT
>JAFGJZ010000169.1 GCA_016928815.1 Spirochaetota bacterium | reverse complement strand
CCGAATTACACTTGATTTAATTCTGTTACTGTATTTCATAGTTATCTCCTGTTTATTTCAGGCGTCAACTATGTTGGCACACAGGGACTATCAGGAGTATTTTTTTTAACAAAATTTTTGACAAATAATTCAAAAAAAATTTCAACTATCAATTTGAATTCTATAATGATCTTTGTGTTTTTGGCTGGCTGATAAGTTTACTTGTCAATGAATAGTTAATACCGGATTAATAATGTTAGTTAATTTTAGTGATAATAATTAATTTTTTCCGGAACAGTTTTTAAGCCCGTCAGTAAAAATGTGTTGAAATTTAAAATTACGGGAACTATGTTAAGATTAAATAATCTTTGAATTTTCCTACGTAAAATTATAAATACAACCGGACAAAAATATGCTAAAAAAAATTTTCTGCTGCATGTCGGTAATTTTAACTGTTCACACCTTTGTATCTGCTCAAAGTATGAAGATACCGGATCCGGCATGGTTTGAAAACTGTTCTGTGAATGAACTGAACGCTCTTCTAAAAAACAGCAGTTTTGATGTTAACATGAGATATGAAGTCTATGAAAACGGTTTTTCCGGCGAAACCCCGCTCATGCATGCAGTGAAGAATCCCGATGAGAAAATAACAGAAATCCTGCTCGATGCAGGCGCAGATGTTAAAATGACTACCAATGGCATCTTTTCCTACCCTGCGACTGTCTTTGCTGTTCAGAATGAGAACCTGAAAGTTCTGCAGCTTCTTAATGTCGCCGGTGCTGATATGAAATACATGTTCAGCAGTCTCGCTGATAATAACCGCGGATCAACCCTGCTGCATTTCGCTGCAGAGAATCCAAATCCGGAAATCTTCAGATTTCTGATAAAAAAGGGAGCAGACCCTTTCATAAAAAGCGACATGGGAGGCAACACCGTACTGCTCGATTGCGCACGGCTGAACACCAATCCGGAGGTTATTGATGTTCTTCTGAAAGCCGGACTAAAAATCAACAGTACAAATGATTTCAATGAAACTCCGCTTATGCGTGCAGCCGCTGAAAATAAAAATCCGGAAGTCGTAAAATTCCTGATTGATAAAGGAGGAGACTTAAGTTCAATCGGCGGAGTTTCAGAAGAAAAATCAATACTTGAATTTGCGGAATCAAATCCGGCTCTGGAAGGCACTGAAGTTATGGAAGTTATCAGAAAAAAATTTACAGATAATACTTTTTTTACAATCCGGTATTTTCTGAAATTATACAGTGAGACTTCTCTTCTCGGAATTTCATCTGACGGAAAAGCTGCTTATCTGCAGCACAGTGCCGGTACTGTCGAACCAGTTGGAGGCAGCCGTGTTAAACTTCAGATTGTCAGCATGAAGAACAAAAAAGTAATCGACTGGTTTCTTTTAATGGAACCCGGAGTAATTGATGCAGAACCTGATGACTACACAGCACAAAATGCTGTGAAACAGCTTAATGCAGCACATATCATTCCTCAATCAGTCAGGAAGATATCAATGCCGCTGAAAATTAACGGAGCTAACTACACATTATCAGTCAAAGATCCTTTAAGCATCACCCTTTTAAAAAACGGCAAAACGTATCAGTCTCAGAAACTCCCCGGAGACCGCAGTGATGCGTACGACATCAATGCAGTATGGCTTACAAATGACAATCACTATCTTATTGTGGAATATCACCGGGATGGCGGTTCTGAACGCGCTGAAATTTCCGGGTATGAATGGTATTACGACATTGTGATTTTTAATTTACAGGGAAAGTAGATTGGAAAGTTTGCATTAGAAATTTTATCTTAAAATAAAAGCCGTTTTTATTCTAGGAAAAGTCTGATTCCATACAGAATGTTATCTTTAAATTTTTCATCATTGAAAATAACCATAATATCAACATAAATTGACTGCCATATTATCATTTAATCAAACAGATCAAAATGATCCAGCCAGAGTAAATTGTAGAATGCAGATGCAGTAAATTCATCGAAATTTAATGTTTCAAATCGAGATTTTTGTGAAGGTCATCCGATTTGATTTTTTTCAGAATCAATTTACCAAAACTGATTTTTTCATATTAATGATCTTTTGGTTGATTGTTATTTCAATACAGTTTCCAGTCACCATAAATTGAATTCTATTCATTTAATATATAAATACAAAAACCGGTTTATTTTTTCCTTCATTTTCTTCAAATATTTGCAATTCAACTTGTCATCTGAAATGAACTTTTCAACCCTGTCGTTTTACAGTAGAATATATTTGTAGCGAACAGCCGTAAACTGTAGTGTGAGTATATATTTTTGCAAAAAAATACCACGCCGTAATCATGTGATTAGATTTTCACCTGGAACTCCTGCTTTATTGTTTTCATAGCTTTCTTCTGACAACAGTTTTCATGCGGTTGCTCCGGCGTTGGTAATGTTATCAGTATTTGCAGTCTCACCTACAGTCTGTAACTGGATATTTGTCAGATTTTTAAATTTCAAGGCTCCGCAGGAACTTGAAATCACACTCAAAAATTACAAAAGTGGCTGATTTTAGTTATTTGGTAGGTGATCATGTAACACTTTTATAAAAAAATTATGCCGGAAAAAAAGAGCTTAAACATTGCTGTTTAAGCTCTTTTATTTGTGTCAGGTTTTAGTAGTAAACTTCCAAATCTTCAGTTGCAATGTCCTCAAGATCTTCATTTGGATTGAGAATTAAATCATTTGTTGTGCTGTATTTAGCCATTAAAATCTGGTTTGCGTTCGGACGAAATGTGTAAATATTATTAGAAGATATTTCCACTCCGTTTTCATCTACCCATTTTTCAAATGTCCATTCTCCGTAAGTTTCAGGAGCTGTGACTGTAATGGATTCCGAAGAGTTCAGCTGATAGGTTCGGATGAAATAGCCGCTTCCGTCTTTTTTGTTGTTTGAATCAGCCTTACTTAATGTAAAATCAGGCATGATCTGGTTGTCACTCGGCATTATCTGGATTTCACATTTGTTTTCAGCTTTAGTTACATAGCAGTAATCGACTTCAATTCTTGCTTTCGTGATTCTTATGTCAACATTATTCGATGAATTCACGTTTTTGCTGATTGTAATGTCCGACCATGCCGAAGGCATTGCAAAAAGCATTAGATCATCATTTTTTCCGATGATGGAATGAATCAGTGAATTTGTATCATAACCCAAATGTTCATCAAAAAGTTCTTCATTAAACGGATCAAAAATTGTTTTCCACTGAATTGAGTTTCTTGTCAAATTGTTGAAATGTCTGAACAGATACTGGTTGCCATTGCGCTGAATGTATGATTCACCGCTGTGTTTAAAAATCATTTCCATATCTGCGAATGAACCAAGATTACCGATATTCGTTGTTTCAATTTCACTTAATCGGATGCTCTTTATCCTGATGTTCTCCTGATTATTCCTGAAAATTCCAAGATCCTTAAGGTTGAGTGTAATTGATTTTCCATTGTTCAAACGGTTGATGTCTTTCTGTCCCAAAAAGAAACTAACCGGACGTTCAACAGTTTTTTCTCCTGTAAGCAGCCTGTTATAAATTGTATTTACTAAAGGACTGATTATCTGGTCTTTGTAAATTGTTTTAAGCTGGTCATATTCTGCCGGTTGAATTTGATCATCCGTAGTGTTCAGTATTGCCAGAAGCCTTTCATACAAACTGTTTACATCTAAATTTTCAGGATACGCTTCAATAAGTCTGTATTCATACGCTTTTGCCATGTAATAGTGATAAAGAAGCAGCTTTTCTCTTGCCTTTCTATCCATTTCTTCAATGTACATAATTGTAGGTTTACTGATGACCTGTGCTCCATTTTCAAGATCGGCATTAATGGAATTGATTGTGAGCATGCCTACCTGAACAGCAATTGTGGCTTTTCTGATTGTATCCATTGCTGTTTCAATCTGGCTATTGACTTCCATGATTGATTTCAGAAGTTCCTCTGAACGTTTTGTAAGTTCTTTGTATTCCGGACAACTGTTTTTCAATTTGTTGAATTCTTTTTCAATCTCAGACATTGGTGCTTTTTTAGGCTGTATAGTATTTTTGAAATCGTCATACCAGTTGTAAACAACATTTCCTTTTTCATATAAATTTGTCACTGTATGAAGACGTTCTTCCCAAGATTTTCCTTCGAATATTCCTTTTTTTATTTGGTCAATAACTTCCTGGTATTCTGAATTGAAATCAATTGTTTCACTTGAAAAATCACCATTTAATTTTCCACATGCTGATCCTAATTTCATTATACCATCCCAAGAAAGAAAATCTGATGGACCGTTGCAATTAGCAATTACATTTAACAGGCTTGCACATGAACTTACAGCAGGTTGTCCTACAGGACATAAAGAAGCTACTGTAGCTAGAGTGCGAGCTGCTTGTTTCCATGCTGGTCCTTTAGCTTCAGCTTCAGCTTTTTTTAGCAACTCTTCCTCAAGTTCCTTGATTTTTTCCAATACCTGATTGTATTCTTTTGTAAGATTTTCACTTTTTGTTTGAAGTCCCGGAAGTTTTTCTGTTGCCTCATTATGCTCTTTTTTAGATACTTCCATTTCTTCAATAATATTTGTTTTTTCAGTTCTTAAAGCATCTAGTTTATTACTCAAGCTTGCATGAGTTCGTGTAATGATATTTGCGAGTTTCATGATGTTGAATGACCTATCTACTTCCTCTTCATACAGCGTCTTGGTAACTTCAAAAGAGAGTCTTGGAGTCCACCCTGCAGGATTATTGAAATAATCTCTGTTTGCGGCAATTCTGCAAGTCAAAGCTGTAAATTCAGTTTGAAGAACATTAAGATCAATTTTCATATCTTCACTGAGGGTATTCCATTCAGCAGAAGATCTATAATTCTGGATTGCATTTATGTAATCAACAGCAAGTGCATGTGTTTCTGCAGTGAATCCTTTTATATACATGTCACTGGCATATTTAAGAACTACTCTGAGATATTCTGGCTGTATCCATGAATAAGATCTGTCAACAACTGAATAAATACCATATGGTTTAAGACTGCTTTCTTCGGATACAGGTACTTCTGCATCTGCTCCTTTTACATAGCTACGGGTTGTAACTGTAACGGTGTATGTGTATGTGTGGTAAGCAAAGCGCTGTGTAGCGTGGATATGGGCACATGTATTTGGATACCCGGCGCGTCCACCTATTGTTTTTTCAGCAAGTTTACCTGTTTCACCGTTAGAAAGGTCATATATTGACGGTAGCATAATATTGCTTGTCAGGCTTCCGCCTTCTCCACCAACACCCGGCAGTCCACCTGGTATTGCATTACCACCGTTCGAAGGCCAACTTTCATTTCCCTGTTTTTTAGTATAATTTGCTGGGCCGGTACTACCTTCTCGCTTATGTTTTGCATAAATATACACCGCTGAATATGATTCATTAAATGGACTATTTTTCCATGAACCCCAGGAGGAACTGGAGCTGCCATTTTTAGAATATATTCTTTTCCCATCAGAATATGTAAAATTATAACCTGTTACATCACTGCCTTGCACTCCATCTTTCCCTAAACCGGCAGGTTGGCCTGCTGCACCTTTTAATATGAATCGATTTAAGGTATTGCCAGTTGGAACAATGAAGTTTTCAATATTCAGACAGATATTTCCTGCTTTTTCACCATCTTTACCATTTACACCTACATCATTAATGGGAGATGCAGGCCTTGTATCTATTGAATCCGGAGTAGTTATGAGTTGCGAGTTTCCCACAAATTCAAGATTACGGGCAAAAATATTGATGTTTCCTTTTTTAATTCGGAATGAATTTCTGAAAACAATTGTTTCCGCATAAAAATTGAGTTCGCTTATTGTTGCTTCTCCGTTGAAATCATAGATTCCGTTTTCATTTCCTTCTTCTATTATCAGTTTTTTACCGACTATAGTTACTGTTCTTTTGGGTAATCCGTTTTCATCGACAACGGAATCATTTTTTTGGTCATAGATTTTTACATAATCTTCTGATGCATCATCAGGCAGTGTCTGATTTTCAGACCTGATTACAGACAGTTCACTTGTCAGAAAAGGCCTGACTGCTTTTTCAAGCTGTGTATCATCAATCACGAGAGAGAAACCAGGTTCGAAAGAATTACCGATTCCTCCAGCCTTTGATTGAGTTACGGAATTCTTACTGCCACATGCAGACATAAAAGCCAGCAGAATTACAAGAAATACTAGTTTAAAATATTTCATAATATACTCCTATTATTTTATTATATGTTTT
>JAFGJZ010000168.1 GCA_016928815.1 Spirochaetota bacterium | reverse complement strand
AATTTAAAAAATTTTCTGAAAAAATTCAATCACCGCTTGACTTTAAAAGTAAGTTTAAGTATTATAGAAAGGTTTTTCTGAAACCCCAAATATTATGCCTATAAGGAAAAACATATGCTAATAACAAATCTAAAACAGCAGAATTTTGTAAGAAAAGTCGAGTCCGGTCAGATTATACCTGATAACTCCTATATTCTGCGAATAAATAAAAATACAGCGCAGTTGGGTTCTTTCAGATCATATCATGACGAAAATACAGTAATTCTTCGCAATGTTATTGATCTGATTAACAATGAGTACATAACCGATGAAGGAATACTGCGCTCTGACAAATCAGATGAACTGTTTTTAATTGAATCATGTTATGCTAAAAACATTCAGACTGATAAAGCGCTGAATATGATATACAACTGGGCATTGTTTGCCAAATACAAATCCTATCAGCCGGGAATACTGAACTTTGTAAAAACCACATTTTCTCCTGAATTCATACTCTGGGCAAAAAAAGAAGGATATCTTTCATGCATTTTCATACCAATACAGCAGAAATTTAAAATTGGAAGATTTTCCCAGAACAGCAGGTGGGAAGATATCAACAAGATTGATTTCAAAACAAAACTTGAAACATTAACTGAAAATGATTACCTGACTTACATAGGCTATCTTCCCCAGCATATAATTGAGGATCCAATGTTTTACTCAACAGGTAAAATATCGCATATTGAAACGGATTTAAGGTTAAAAAAAGCGCCGTTTCTTTATAATTCAAACTGCGGCGGTAACATAAAATTTCTAAATGAAAAAAGAAATGCCAGATATTTTCTGGTTGATGCCGGCGCAAGTTACAAAGGAAAAGGCGTCAATGCTACAAAAGAACACGCCTGTGATGTAATCGCACACCTGAAAAAGATGTATCCTGAATTTTATTTTCTTCCTGCAAGCGGCCGTGATGCGCTTGGAGTCAATTGCACATTCTAACTCCTATTCCGGTCAGTTGAGAAAAATAATCCGCGTTATTGTTCTCAACTGACCTCTTTTTAATCACTGATTCTATTTTTTATTAAAATTAAAAAGATCTTTCATTGACAGGTTTTTCGCAGCCGCCGTTTTTTCAGCGGAATTTTTTTTCATTTTTGCCGGCAGATAAGCATCATTATAGAATTTGGCAAGTTTAAATATTTCATGATCCTCATAATTTTTGTTTATTTTTATCTGAAGCATGTAATCTTTCTTACGAAGTCCGAGATTAAGAATATGCGCGACATCGCTTACCGTCTGTGCGAAATGTCTGGTATATAGAAATGAAAATGCAAGAACAAGTATCATAATTATTGCGAAATTCTGAATATGATGAAGTGCGATATCCGCGTTAATATCTTTTAATGAAACATACATTTCATAATCATTCATTTTTATTACACGGAAATCTTCATAATCATAATACTTCTGGAAATATTTCTTATCAAGAATAATGATATCTGTCTGCTTGTATTTCAGGAAAACAACACTGTTGTCATTTTTAAATATGATGCGAGCGGCATCTTCATGACTGATATAATTATTTTCTGTCAGATCAACTGCTGATTTAAGATGCAGCCTGTACATTTCTGCTTTTTCATCAGCTTTATTCAATGCTTCAGAATTTATAAATGAAAACATTATCAGTGTAAAAATTATTGAAAAAACAGCTGTTGTGGTAATTACTGCTGTATGATGCTGTGCCATCTTACTGTCTGTATTGTGAATTTTCCCAAAAATTTTTATTACTCTTATTAATCTCAGAATTCTCGTCACACGGATTGCCTTGATTACTTTCAGAACATTAAGGACACCTACACCTTCAGCCAGTGAATATACATTACCTGTCAGCAGAATGTATAGAGACGGACCCGAGTTCAGAAGCAGGAGCGGGATTGAACTAAGGAAATCCACCCATCCTCTATTATACCAGAAGTATTTGCGGAATTCCCTGTTTTTCAATCCATACAGCGACCGCACAATGAATTCAACAGTAAATATGAAATCAAATACAAATCCGGAAATGAGAAGAATGTTGCGCAAACTTACCGGCCAACCGGCAAATCTGCTGTAATCATCCAGAAATGTCTGTATGACGACAAGAATAATCGCGGCAAAAATAAAATTTTCAAAAAATTTATTTAATTTTTTCATAATTTAACACTCACCAGTTGTTGTCTCCTGCAATAATATACAGATCTTCAAGAATACGTTTATCAAAATTATAAAAAGAGGCGTTTTTTCTGGCTGTACCGAACCAGGATTTGTCCGGAGATTCAGCACCTCGCTCAACTGTCATGTTCTGTTTATAAACCTGAAATCTGCTGCAGAGTATGTAGGCAAATTTAGCAGGCGTATCCGCAAGCGGCATGTCAGAAAGACCCACATTGGACTTCAGGGCGGAAAGAACAAGTTCGGCAGGAACACCTGGCAGGTCCTTATACATATCTGCGGTTTTGGATACAAAATACTGATCAAGCGTTTTTGGTATTTTCAGAAAATCAACGATTGACACGTTTCCTTCCGTCATGCCTTCAATTGGTTTTTTTACATATGCAGCGGAACGTACAATCAGCAGAACTTTCAGGTAATTAACATATTCCTCAAAAGAATAGTTTTTCTGAGCGACCCTTGTCAGCTCAAAAAAAAGAGGACTTCTTCTTTTAAATGCTTCATTAAGATATTTCTCAAGTATGTTATTTGAAAATATGTTATAGACACTGTGAAAATTATATCTGACATCCTTGTTTTCGAAAGCGGTTATAATAAAATTTTTAAAACTCTGGGCATAAAAATTATTATCGAATGTCTGTCTTGGATTGTCCTTGGAAAGGATCGTAAAATCAATAGATCCTATAAAATTATCAATATTAGGAGTAATATACTCCACGGTTCTTTTTTTTAAATCATCCAGAATCATGTTTAATACCTGTTTCGGCGGAAGATCTGGAAAAAACTGAGGTGATGAAAGAGTTGACTGAAGCTGCGTGATATTCTGAACTATGAAATTGATTACAACACCTTCGGCAATCAATGGAGGCTCTGTATTCAGATTTGGATTGTTCAGCAAATGAGTTACGAATTCTGAAATTTTTTTATTGTTCACGTTCACACCGTTATTGAAATATATTTTGTATTATACAGTATTCTGAATGAAAAAATCAAGAAATTAAATTTTAAGCAATATTTCATCCCGCACTGAGTCATACAAACTCCGCAGATACATTTCAGCTTTTTTGTCTTTAAAAGCCCTGAAATCCGGAGTAAAATTCTTTTTTAATGTCTTATATACATCAATAATTCCAAGACGTCTGTTTTCCTCATCAAGTATCTCAAGGCGGCCGTACATATCGTTGAATACTCCTTCAAAAACGGAATAATATTTTCTCTCATCAAGATAATCCATAAGCAGGCTGCAAAAACTCTCCAGTGCAGAAGCAGCAGAATCAGATTTCACTTCTGAAATAATTTTTACATCTTTTCCCTGTATTCCGTTTTTCGCAAGCCTGTCAGCCTCTTCATTCCATTTATCGCCCGTATGTGCTGCTACTTTATGCCATTTAATCTTCAGACCGCTGTTACGTATAAAATCGGCATATTCTCTTGTGACGGAATTTTTGGCTTTCCACTCACCTGTTACCCAGCATTCAATACCTTTATAATCATAAAAGATATTTACATTCTGAAATTTGTTTTTTATGCACCATTCTGCCGAAATTATTACAGCAAACAGTTCACCCGAGACCTGCCTAATTGAAGTATATTTCTTGTCCGTAAGAGATCCGCTAAGTTTTTCCAGGACTTCATTACCTTTCAGAATAACCGCACCATAGCCTGAAATTCCATTAATAAAAGAACCATCAACATATATATTGATCATTTTTTTCCTCTGAATTAATAAATGCTTTAAATTATTAATGATATTATTTTAATAAACCTGTTAGTCAAATGGAAATTCATCAAAATTTGACAAAATTGACTTTAAAACAATAAATTTTTTGTTTTTATATTTTAATCTGCTATTTTCTTTTAAACATTATTTATTATGGAGAAATTACTTGTCAGAAAAAACTGCTGAAATTATAGATATTTACAATAAAATTAAACCTGAAATTACAGACAGAATTAAGGAATTTAAAAATATCTGGCTTAAAAGTACTGAAGAAGAAATTTTTGCCGAATTGGTATTCTGCATAATGACTCCCCAGTCAAAAGCCAGATCATGCGGAAAAGCGCTTCAGATACTTAAAGAAAAAAATCTGATAATGGAAGGAAGCTCTGAAGAAATTGCAAAGAATATTAATATTGTCAGGTTCAGGAACAACAAAGCATCATATATAGTCAATGCAAGGAAACTTCTTTCGGAAAACGGATCATTAAAAATCAAAAAAAAACTGATTAATGCCGGTTCTCCTTCAGAAATGAGGTATTGGCTGGTTTCAAACATTAAAGGAATCGGATTTAAGGAAGCAAGCCATTTTCTCAGAAATACCGGATTTGGCGGGTCTCTTGCAATTCTTGACAGACATATTTTAAAAAATATGCTGCTTCTTTCCGTTATAAATGAAATCCCCGCTTCGATCCCGCCTAAAAGGTACATGGAACTGGAACAAAAACTTTTAAATTTTGCAAAAAAAATTAAAATCCCGCCTGATCATCTTGATTTTGTTTTATGGTATAAGGAAGCCGGTGAAGTCTATAAATAAAGTATTGCATTGATAATCCGTAAAACTATGATTAACAGTGCACAATAAAAAAGACTTTACATAACAACGCTTTAAAATAAATTTGATTATATTTTGTTTCTCATCACGGAGCAGCCAATGAATTTAGGAAAGATTTTTACACCTGAACAGATTGTATTTCTTGAAAGCACCCAAAAACAGCTTGCCATTAAGGAACTTATAAACAGACTTCATGATTTAGGTAAAATTTCAAGCGCTGCAAGATATTATGCCCAGGTAATTCACCGTGAATCACTGGAAAATACAGGCATCGGGCACGGATTTGCAATTCCACATACAAGGACAGATTCAATTTCAGAATTGAATGTAATATTTGGAATTTCCAGGGAAGGAATCGATTACATGGCATATGATAATGAACCTGTTCATTTTATTATGCTGTCAATTTTCCCGACTGAAATGTCAACCAGCTATCTTTATCTTGTAAGTATGGTTGCGGGTATTTTCAAAAATAAGGATAAACTTTCACGGCTTCAGAAATCAGAAACACCAAAAGAAATTTATGACCTTCTGAAAGATAATGCCGAAAAATATTATGAAAACATCTCCGTCACTGACAACAAACACGTAACTGAATCTGCAAATCTTGCGGGCGTCCCTTCTTCAGATCTCGATTTCATTATTAAACTTGACCGTTTATATAAAATGAGTGAAGAACAAAACCCTGAAAGTCTGAAGGAAAAAATAAACGGCATACGAGCATTGATTGACAACAGATCGCTTACATATTATGATAGAATGCGCACTAAGTGCGAAAATGCATTTGCTATCGTAGAGAAAAACGCATGTTCCGGATGTCACATGAAAATTCCGCCAATAGAGGTTAATGAAATCCGCAAAAGAACAAAAATATCAGTCTGTTCTCATTGCGGACGTTTTCTTATTTTTCTCTGAGGATTCAGACTAAAGAAGGAATTTTTTCCCTATCCTGTTTTGAAGATTTTTTATCGCCCTTGAACATAATATTACCGTTTTTCACACTAACTTTAACATCTGAGCCGCCGGAAAATTTTCCGGACAGTATTTCCATGGCAAGATTATCTTCAATGTCAGTCTGAATTACTTTACGGATAAACCTTGCCCCATATTTCTCACTGTAACCTTTATCTGCAATATGACTGACAACAGCAGGTGCAAAATCAAGATTAATTCCGGTTTCAAAAATACGCGTTTTAAGTTCATCAAGCTGAATTGAAGCAATTTGTTTCACATGATCCCTGTCGAGGCTGTGAAAACTGATAATTTCATCAATACGGTTTATGAACTCAGGATTAAAGTTGGCTTTTACCGCATCCATAATCTTTTCCTGTGACAGTAATTTAGATTCACTGTCCGAAGAGAATCCAAGACTTGATGATTTGTCAAAACGCGAATTCCCCAGATTTGACGTCATGATAATAATCGTGTTCCTGAAAGAAACAACACCTGAATTATTATCCGTCAATTCACCTTCCTCAAGAATTTGCAGAAGTATATTGAAAAAATCATGGTGAGCTTTTTCAATTTCATCAAAAAGTATTACCGAGAAAGGATTCCTTCTGATTTTTTCAGTAAGCTGCCCTCCGTCTTCATAACCTACATATCCCGGAGGTGATCCGATCAGACGGGATACAGCATGTTTTTCCATAAATTCAGACATATCGATTCTGATTAAACTGGATTTACTGCTGAAAAGATATTCAGAAAGCACTTTTGCAAGTTCGGTCTTTCCTACACCGGTAGGTCCGGCAAATATAAAAGATCCGACAGGTCTGTTAACGCTTTTAAGTCCGGTTCTGCTTCTGCGTATTGCCTTTGCTACGGCCGTAACGGCAGAATCCTGACCGATGATCTTTTCGTGAAGGTATTCTTCCATATGGAGCAGACGTGAGGATTCATTCTCTTCTATCTTTTCAAGCGGAATGCCCGTCTTCTGGGAAATTACGGATAAAATATTCTCTCTGTCAACAGATACTGAAAACTCACCTTCACGGTTTTCCCACTGTCTTCTGCGGCTGTCCATAATTTTCTTTTTAACATTAATCTGATCTCTCAACGAAGCAGCCTCTTCATATTTCTGATCCTCGACAAGAATTTTTTTCTGAATTACAAGCTCTTCAATTTCATTTTCAAACAGAACAAATTCTTCAGGTTTTACCGTATTGTTAAGACGCGCCCTTGCACCGGCTTCATCTATAATATCAATTGCCTTGTCAGGAAGATATCTGTCAGTAATATATCTTGCAGAAAATTTAACCGCCGCTTCGAGCGCTTCATCCGTAAATTTAACAAGATGATGATTTTCATAGCGTTCCTTAAGTCCGTTTACGATTTTAATTGCATCAGGAATTGAGGGTTCCTTAACAAGAACAGTCTGAAATCTTCTTTCAAGAGCTGTATCTTTTTCAATATGTTTTCTATATTCCGATAATGTTGTCGCACCGACACATTGAATTTCACCTCTTGCAAGAAAAGGTTTAAGAATATTTGCAGCATCAATCGCACCTTCAGCAGCACCGGCACCCATTATGGTATGCATTTCATCAATAAAAATTATCAGATCATCGCGGCCTTTAATTTCATTAAGAATTTTTTTCAGTCTGTCTTCAAATTCTCCCCGGTATTTGGTACCTGCAACAATTCCGGGAATATCGAGACTTAGAATTTTTCTGTTTTTAAGAAAATCAGGCATTTCATCATTGACTATTTTTAAAGCCATGCCCTCTGCAATTGCGGTTTTTCCCACACCGGCTTCGCCGATCAATACGGGATTGTTTTTCGTTTTCCGGCATAATATCTGTACAACACGATTAATTTCATTTTCACGGCCAATTACGGGATCAATTTTACCCTGCATGGCAAGAGCCGTGAGATCATAGGAAAATTCATCCAGAAGTCCGGGCTTATTCGGATTTTTCCTGTTAACATATGCTTTTTCCGTACCGTCGGAATTCTTTTCAATTTCTTCCCGGATTACTCCATAACTGATTCCGGCTTCTATCAGACCTTCAATTCCAGCAACTTTTGAATACCTGAAAAGAGCCAGGAGAAGATGTTCCGATGATAAATTTTCATTTTTCATTTTCCGCGATTCTTCCGCGGCATACTCAATAATCTTGTTAAACCTTTTACTGTTAGGAATTGTACCTATTACTATTGAGGAATTAGTTCCGATTAGATTACTGTCAATAGAGCGTTTTAATATATCAAAGTTAACACCTAACCTTCCGAGGATCTTGACGGCGGTACCGTCACGGTCCTTTAGCAGGCTCAGTAATATATGTTCCGGAAGAAGAATTTCAGAATTCAGTCTTCTAGCCTCCGTCTGACAATACACGTCCAAAATACGTTTAACATCTTTAGAATACTCAAACATTATCGATCTCCATTAAATATCAGGAAGTTCTCCCCGTATAAACCCTGCACGAAACTCATCACATTCGCTCTGAGTTACAAAATTTGTGTTACCTATCTTTTCGAGATGAGCGAACTGAATTTTTACCATGAGATCATTGATTTGTTCAATACTCAGGTTTTTAAAAAAAGAGAGAATAACTCCTGTTCTCAAATTTGAAAGAAGTTCCAATGCTTCGGAATATGACATACTTCTTGCGTACTTCAGAATTCCGAAAGAACGGAAAACCCTGTCTTCCATTATAAACTTTGAATCATATATATACTCATCTCTTGTTTCATTTTCAAGATCTGAAATCATAAGCACCAGATTATCCATCTGATCAATCAATTCAATTTCCGTTTTGCCGATACTGTATTTATTTTTCAGTATATATATCGAACCGAAATTTTTCGTATTATCATTGCTTACCGGTTTTAGTTCGAAACCGTTTTCATCAGCGTTTTTCATGATTTCATCTGCGGTTTTCAGAATTGTAATCATGGGTAGATGCATCAGTACTGAAACGGACATCCCTGTTCCGCAGTTTTTAAGATATGCAGATGCATATCCTGTTTGAGATGAAAAAGAATAACTGAAATGCCTGTTAATGTCATCATCGATTTTATTAATCTCCCTGTATGTATCGTGGAGATTAAATCCTGATGAGATTTTCTGAATGTGAATGTGATCATCTTCATTAATCAGTATTGAGAAACTGGAATTTTTATCAAGAATGAAAGCACAGTCGGAAGAAGATTCAATTTCATTGGTAATAATGTTTCTCTCACGGAGAAATCTTCTGTCTTTATCCGCTATTTCAGAGATATCATGATAAACGATGTCATCCTTAAAGTCCGAAACACTGACATAGTTCTTAAAATCATCTTTAAGTTTCATGATATCAGTCTGACTCATTTTATCGGGAAAAACATATCCGGATATATTTCTGGCAAGACGAATTCGTGTGGAAATCACGATATCTGAAACATTTCCGTTTTCAGCCCAGAATCCTTTCTGTTTCAACATATTTTCGAACATTACAGAACCTCATTACTGAACTTGTCAAGTTTATGTTTTATCAGAGCTGCGTCTTCATACCGTTCAGCATCAACGGCTTCTTTCAGCATCAGTTCAAGAAGCTGCATATCTTCGGTATTTTTAATCAGATTTTCAGAATCTTCAGGTTTTTCATGATTTTCAAACGAAATATATCTTGCAGGGGTTTTTCCGCAATGCTGATTACTGTAAAAATGTTCAAGAAGATATTTATCTATTCCGCTTTTTAAATAATAATAGCAGTCAGCACAACCGGCTTTATTGCTTTTTCGTATTTCACTCAGAGAAGTTCCGCAGGACAAACATACAGGTTTTTCATTCTGGAAAAGATTATCATCATCAGTCTGAATATCAAGAAACGAAAGGAAATCAGGAATAGATAGAGAAAAATTGGATAATTTTGAATTTAACCCGATCTCTCTCGCACATTCTTCACATAAGTGAACTTCCGACTTGATATTTTTTATGATTTCAGTCAGATGAATTGTTGCTTTATTTTTATTGCATTTTTCACAAAACATAAATTTTAAAATCACCTTCAGTATATAATATTAAAAAAGTTAAATTTTGTCCACAAAAATATCATTTAACCGCCTGTATCTATATAATATCATTTTTTTTGAAAAAAAAATTTAAAAATCAAAAAAAGTTTTAAAAATTTCCTCCGAAATCGCGTTTATAAGGTAAGAAGATAAAAGGAGAAATATTATGACAAACGTAACAATTGAAGGATTTGTAACACACGATCCGGTTGTAAAAAAAACAAAATCAGGCAAAAATCTATGTGATTTTTCAGTTGCCGTAAATCACAGCTCTTCCGGTGACAACGAACCAAAAGTTTCTTTTTTTGACGTGGAGACATGGGAAGGAGTTGCTGAATTTTCATCTGCCAACATCAGACGCGGCAGCAAGGTTATAGTTTTCGGATCACTCAGACAGGACAGATGGGAAAACACTGAAGGTAAAATCAGATCAAAAGTTAAAATTATTGCAAATTCGGTAAGATACTTTGAAAATCATGCTTCTGAAAAAACAAACGAAAAAGTAGCAGCAAGTGCCTGATCCCCCATAAAGAGGCTGCCTGAAAAGACGGCCTCTTTAACCGGTCAGTACTTAAGCTGATTCCTCATTGCTTCCTGAATATCCTTCAGCAGTCTGAAATAATTTTTCTGCGCAAGAATAAACTCTTTGACAAGTTCGTTTTTTTCCATTTCCTCTTCAAGAAAACGGTATTCGGCTTTTTCTTCCAGTTTTATTTCTTCACCCCTGGCACCTTTTTCAGAAAGCTCAGCTCCGACCTGGATCAATGTGGTAAGCAGTTCCTGGGATTTTCTGTCATTTTCAAAAAGACCCTGCAGACGGAAAAATTCCTTTACCGTATCATTTTCCTTTATCAATTCACCTAATTCAGAAGCAATAAGCATTATATCTTCAGTTTCCATTTCATCTCCATTACAAATCCGCTATTTTTTTAATTTTCAGTAAATCCGATGTTTTTTTCTCAAGCTCCTGTTCATCTACAAAAAGTCTTATCTTTTCATACTCCTTAACCTTTAAACGGTATGCAGAGGAATTAAAATATTTAATCATTCTGCGGCTTACCGGAAAAATCTGTTCACCCGGAGTAAATTTAATTTCCATGCCGTCATTTTTCTTCCTTATACAACCGGTAATATCCGCCATTGATATCTGAAAAAGTGATAGATTTCTTAAATCTCTTTTAACGGCCTGAATAAAACCTTCATTTTTCGGATCAAGAAAACGGAACTGCGGCATATACATTAATGCAAGATGAATATGATCAGGCACATCCAGAAATCCGTCTTTTGTACTTTCTTTTGAAACATGATACATCAACGCCATTAAATACCTAAGTGAACCTAATGAAGGAGCCTTTTGACCCGGAAGCTGAGGTTTTTCCTTTGTAAACTTTTTCTTTTCAGGATTTACAGTTGATAACCATTCAATTACTATCATATCGTAAACGATATTTGCCAGAAATCCTTTTCTAAGTACTTCGGAAGGCGCAAATCTGGATTCAGTGAGTCTCAAATCAATTATTTTACTGCCTTCCCTTTTTTCATTGCTGTACACATCCATATGATGAATCATGGCATCATCAATTGAAATTTCCAGAATATAATTATCAATACCGTTTTCTTTCAAAAAAAGCGACAGGCCTGATTTATCAAAAAATTTAAGAATGTCTTTTTCAGAATATCTGCTTAAAAACCGGGTATGAACATTACTTTCTCTGTCAAAAAGATTAAAATCATCTCCGAAACTTATGCCTGAAAAAGCATTTTCTTTCTTCCTGAAAAATCTGGACAATATTCCCATTTTACCTTTTTTTATTAATCATTTTAAGGTACGCATAGATAAATTTATTAAGATCTCCATCCATTACATAGTCAACTGATCCGGTTTCCTCTCCGGTTCTGTGATCTTTAACCAGTGTATAGGGCTGATATACATAGGATCGTATCTGACTTCCCCATGCTATATCCTTTTTCTCACCGGACTTTTCATCAGCCTGCTGGAGTATCTCTTCTTTGCGCTTTTCATATAATTTTGATTTCAATACTTTCATCGCAAACGCTTTGTTTTTATGCTGACTTCTTTCATTCTGACATGATACGACAATTCCGGTAGGAATGTGAGTTATGCGGACAGCGGAATCCGTAGTATTAACATGCTGTCCGCCGGCTCCTGATGAGCGGTATGTATCTATACGGAGATCAGTCTCCAACACCTCAATGTCAATATCATCTTCAATTTCGGCAATTACTTCAACTGATGCGAAGGAAGTATGTCTGCGTTTATTTGCATCAAAAGGAGATATCCTTACAAGCCTGTGAACTCCCATTTCACTTTTCGACAAACCGTATGCATACTCGCCTTTCAGTAAAATTGTTGCAGCTTTAATACCGGCTTCCTCTCCGGCATTGTAATCGATATATTCAATTCCGAATTTCTGTTTTTCAGCCCACCTCAGATACATTCTTAAAAGCATATTTGCCCAGTCCTGTGATTCCGTACCGCCGGCTCCGGCATGAATAGTCAGAAAGGCATTTTTGGTATCATCTTCATCTGACAGCAGTTCAAGAGTTTCAAGGTCATCAAACTGATTATTCATTTTAATGCAATTTTCTTTGATTTCATCAGCAATTGACTGGTCGTCTTCAAGTACTGCGAGTTCAAGAAGCTCGGATGCATCATTAATTTCCTGAAGCAGGAGATCCCATGGCTCAATTTTGCGTTTAATGGCACTTATTTCCTTATTTACTGAAGCAGATTTTTCAGGATCATTCCAGAAACCGTCCTGAACAGACTGTTTTTCCAGATCTGAAAGTTTTTCCTTTAAAGCGTCAATATTAATGGATTCATACATTTCCTGTGATTTTTTTTTAAGCTGTTCAAGTTCCCGGCTGATCTCTTTATGTTCCATGCAAAACTTTTCCTTTCCGATTATTCATTATGATGTTTAGTTGAAAAATTACAAATCATCAATATACTATGTTACATTATCCCCAAATAAATTAAAAATTACAAATACAATTTCTTAAAATTCAGAAACATCAGACTGAGCAGTCCGCATATTTTTAAATACGCAGTAATCTAATGTTAAATACCGGATTTTATCAAATGAAATTTTTATATTCGGTTCATTTCCGATTATTTTTTAATATAAACTTTTCCTTAAGATACCGGCCGAAATGATTTTCAAATTCAGTATTTTCCTTAAAATCAAGACCGAACACATCCTGCCACATATAATCTGTTTCCATGCACATGTATATATACGGCATATCGGTATATTTCAGGATTTCATTACGTAAAAAGAGATAAATTTCCTTTCTGAATGGTTTAAAATAACGCATTTTATTATCTGATGCCTGGTAAAATTCTTCAGATGTTATTTTTTCTTCAGGAAAATTTGAGGTCATGATTTCGGGGAAATCTGATGTAAATCTGACTCCGCCTAAAGAAATCCATACTACTTTATTATGATCAACAGTTTTAAAAATTTTCCTTATGACTTCAGCATAATCATTTCTCCAGTTTTCATACACAATTACCGGATCAAAATGAAAAGCGGCAAAAAATCCGTTTTTTACGGCTTTACCGGCGGCATCAATTCTGGAATCAAGCGAAGCAGATCCCTTTTCATAAAGTTCGATGTTATAATCAGTATTCATGCTCCATGCAATTACTGCGTTACCCTTATTTTCAATTGGAAGAAGCTTATTCACATTTGAAGATTTAGTCTTAAGTTCCAAAAATATATTGCTGTAACCGGATAATTTTTCAATAAGGAGTTTTCCGAATCCTGTTATTTCTTCAATCATTAATGAATCAGTAAACTCTCCGGTTCCTATACGGTAAATTTTATCTTTTTCAGCTTCATTTTCCAGGAATCTGTCAAGTTCACGCAGCACATCCTCCATATTTGTAAAAACAACAATACCGAATGAATTCAGGTATGACTGCAGATAGCAGTAGGTACAATCATACAGGCAGTTAAATCCAGTATTGATCAGACGGTAATTACAGCAGATCATTCCCGGTGATCCCGGACACATTTGAAAGAAACGGCCCATGAATTTTTTTAAAATTACAATTTCTTTGGATTCATGTTTTTCTTTAATAATTTGAATAATTTCACCAAGATGCTCCTCAGAAGTAAAAGAAATTTTTTCTGCTGTCTGAATTGAAGAGAACTTTTTAACAAGCGGATTGGACTTTTCAGATTCCGCATACAGAATGATTTTAATGTCTGATACTGATTTCAAAATTACCTCAAATTGTACTTTACATAAAATAACAACCGGATATGATATATTAAATACGGAGGTATAATATGGATTGTCTGTTTTGCAGGATTATAAATAATGAAATTCCGTCAACTAAAGTTTATGAAAATGATAAAGTTTGTGCTTTTAATGATATAAACCCGAAAGCTCCGGTTCATATTCTTGTCATTCATAAAGAACATACGGCTAATATCGATGAAACTACAGAAATGAATTCACATATTTTTTCAGATATTTTTCTTGCGGTAAAAGAGATAGCGGAACTTAAAAATTTGTCCGAATATGGATACAGGGTAATCATAAATAACGGCAACGCGGCCGGGCAGGAAGTATTTCATACTCACATTCATATTCTGGGCGGTAAAAAAAATCTTGGACCTATGCTTCAATGAAACTCTGTGCAAATCTTTCCAAAAATCTGATATTTTCGGAATAACTTTATAAAAATAACCTGTTAACTAACAGGTTATTTTTTTGATATAGTGAAAAAAATTATTTTTGTTCCGTATAATGAAACTTCGTTTTAATTTTTTAATTATGTTTGACATCTAGTTTTAATTTATTCATATTTGGATAAATTTCACAAAAGAGAGGAAAGAAATGAAGAAAGTTATGCTTGCAACAGCAATAATTCTACCGCTTCTTTTTACAACAGCTTTTTCAAAAACAAAAACTGTTGAATTAAAGTTCGGCCATTATTCTGTTGAATCTCATCCTGCTCATCTTGCTGCTGTAATGTTTGCAAATGCTGTGGAAAAAAGAACCAACGGAGAAGTAAAAATCACTATTTTTCCAAACAGTAAACTGGGAAACTCCCAGGAAATTCTTGAACAGGTTAAAATCGGTGCAGTTGATTTCGCAATTCCTACTGAGCCGGCTATGGCCAAGTATGTTCAGAAATTCAACCTCATTGGCGCTCCTTTTGCGTTCAAAGATTATGCACAAACCGATAAATTTTTTAATTCGGCTTTTGAAAAATGGGTATCATCTGATTTATCAAAAAAAGGATTTACCTATATTGCACGCTGGGAATGGGGTTTCAGAAATTATACAAATTCCAAAAAACCTATTCTTACCCCTGAAGACTTCAAAGGTTTAAAAATAAGGACACCGCCGGATTTCGTAAACAGCGCAACAGTAAAAGCACTCGGCGGAATTGCTCAGACAATTAACTTTGCTGAATTACCTATGGCACTTAAACAGGGTGTTGTTGACGGACAGGAAAACCCTATTGGAGTAATTCATTCATTCAAGATGTATGAAACACAGAAATATCTTTCTGTTCTCAATTATACTTATAACGGCACGCATCTTCTTGTCGGAAAAAAAGTATTCGGTAAACTTACTTCTGCACAACAGAAAATAATTATAGAAGAAGGACGTAATGCCGGAATATATATGATGAAAGCTGTCAGAGATCAGGAAGCCAAACAGATTGATGATCTTAAAAAATTCGGCATGAGGGTGGATTTCCCTGACACTGCTCCTTTTAAAACAGCTGCATCAAGTGTCTGGGATGAACTTAAAAAGAAAGTTACTTCTTCCGAATACAAGGAATTTTTAAAACTTTTAGACAACGCCAAATAATCAATACTAAATTCATAAGACCGGAAAAATTTTTTCCGGTCTTAACTGGAGTGTCATATGCTTACTTTATTCATATTTGCTGTTCTATTATTATTAATCATTATCGATCTTCCTATTGCAATTGCAATGGGTTTAACCGCCATTGCATTTTTTACCGGCCTTGGACAGGGTTCTTCTCTAGCAATGCTGGCACAAAGGATGTTCTACGGTACTACCGGTTTTACATTACTTGCGGTTCCTTTTTTCATTCTGGCCGGAAACCTGATGAATACCGGAGGAATAACAAACAGAATTTTCAGATTTGCGAAAGCGCTTGTCGGACATGTTCCCGGCGGATTAGGCCAGGTCTCTGTTATTTCCTCCATGATTTTCTCAGGGATGTCCGGTTCAGCAGTGGCTGATGCCGCGGGTCTGGGACAGATTCAGCATAAGGCAATGATTGACAATGGTTATCCTCCTGAAAAATCCGCTTCAATAGTTGCCGCTGCATCTACCATAGGACCGATAATACCTCCGTCTATTCCTTTTGTACTCTATGGTGCATTAACCTCAGTATCAGTATCAAAACTTTTTCTTGCGGGTTTCCTTCCAGGCATTTCCATGGGTATAGCTTTAATGATCGTTATCGGTTTGGTTGCAAAACCTTATGGTTTTCCGCGTTCACCGAGAGCTCATTTAATTGAAGTATTTTCAAGTTTTTCACACGCATTTTTACCGCTTATGGCGCCTGTTATTATTATCGGCGGTATCATTTCCGGTGTTTTCACACCCACTGAGGCTTCAGTAATAGTCTGCTTATACGCACTGTTTTTAGGGTTTTTATACCGCGATCTCAAAATGAAGGATCTTCCTGAAATATTCTGGAAATCAATAAAGCAATCAGTTACTCTGTTGTTTATAATGGCTGCGGCGAATTTCTTCGGCTGGTTTACGATATATCAGTCAATTCCGGATAATATTATCGCTACACTCACAAATATCAGTGCAAGCGGTCCGGCTGTACTTGCAATAATCATTTTCATAATACTTATTTTAGGTATGTTTCTTGAAGGTAATGCAATTTTTTTCATTACAATCCCGATCTTTCTGCCGATTGCAAATCTATTCGGTATAGATCTGATAAATTTTGGAGTGGTAATGACTTTATTAATAATGATAGGAAATCTTACACCGCCTGTGGGTATGTGCCTGTTTGCGGTTTCATGTTTCAGTAAGATAAATATATGGTCAATTGCAAAAGAATCATGGATTTATATTATTGTGATTCTGATTGTAACAATAACCATCGCATATGTACCTCAAATTGCGACATGGCTGCCGAATCTGCTATCAGGCCCGGCAATGTAGGAGATGACAATGACAAATACAAACAATACGATTATAAAAATTGAATCCGGCATAACAATGATACTTAAGATTATAAGTATCTTCATGTTTGTTTTGCTGATGACCATGACAACAGCAAACATCATTGTCAGGTTTATTCCGATATTTTCACTTCACTGGCTTGATGAAATTCTTGAACTTGCATTCGCATACCTGATCTTTTACGGATCAGCCGCAGCATGGATTTCTCATGAGCATTTCAAGGTCGGGGACTGGATCAGCGGAAGATTAAAAACAGATAAACAGAGAAAAATATATAAACTTATTCTTGAACTGTTATCACTTACATTTCTGGCTATTTTGTTTTATTACTCTCTGTCTCTTACAGTTGAATCAGAAGAAGTTACCTCCTACTTTGAAATTCCCAAATCAATTGTATATTCATGCATGCCTGTTTCTTCAGGAATCATGCTGCTGTTTACAATTAAAAATATGATAATACTATTATTCTCCGATAAAAGTATTTAACCCTTCTCTCCTTGTAATAACCGGTACTAATTTTAATTAATACCGGTTATTACATTCACGTCACAAGAGCTTCTTTTAAAAGTTAATTTCAGATTAAAGCATTTTTTTAACCGCAACAGCAATCCGAATTACCGCATTATAAACTGTTTCATTCCATTGACTCGCATTTATTCTGAAATAGTTCATGTAGTTTCCGGATATTGAGAAATGATCTCCCGGAGCAATTATTATTTTTTCTCTGAGCAGAATTTCATAAAGTAAAATTGAATTTACTTTTTCAGGCAGCTTAACCCATAAAACAAATCCGCCTAGCGGGAGAGATACTTCAGTTCCTGCCGGAAAATGCCCGATAATAGTTTCTCTCATTTGGATGACATTTTTTTCAACAATCCGCCGCACGTTCCTGAGATGCCGGTCAAATCCGCCGTCTCTCAGATATTTTGAAATTGCGATCTGAGGAAGCGTTGATGTCCCGATGTTAAAAAGCAGTTTAAGTTCATCAATATCATTATAATATTTTCCGGGAGCTATCCATCCCAGCCGGATTCCCGGAGCTATCGTTTTTGAAAATGAAGAACATAAAATTACATTTCCTTTTTGATCAAATGCCTTGCATGGTTTCGGGCGTTTGCCAGAATAGTATAATTCGGCATATATGTCATCCTCTATTAAAGGAATATTATGTTTTTCAAGCATATGTACAAGTTTCTCTTTGTCAGGCTCAGTCATACAGCTGCCATTCGGATTATTAAAAGTTGGAATAGCAAGAAGTGCTGATATTTTATATTTATTAATTACAAACTGCAGAGTATCAAGATTAATACCTCTTTCAGACGAATTCGGAATCTCAATAATATTTAACTTCATTTTTTCACATACTTTTAAAAAATTAAAGTAAAGTGGGCTTTCAACCGCTATTGCATCACCCGGTTTGCATATTGTGCATAAAGCAAGATAAATAGCTTCGGAACATCCATTCGTAATTATTACCTCTTCAGGCTTGAGAATATATCCTGCTTTCATTGCATGAAGGGAAATCTGCTCCCTTAAAGGCCAGTAACCTGGAGTTATGTTATAATTATAAGCCTCATTGTGTTCATGTCTCTGCGCCTCCTGAAAATACTTATTCAATTTGCCAACAGGCCATAGACTGTTCGGAAGAGAAGCTATACCAAGTTCAATTTCAGGAGAATAGTAACCATGTTTTCCCAATGCTCCATAAATTCTGCACATGCTTGTTTTGGCTGAATTTACAAGATAGTCTTCAATTTCCTTATTCTCTTTGATAATGCCATTGTCATGCACAGCGGGTTTTATCCCTGTATTAAGGTTGTTTACATAAAAACCTGATTGCGGTACAGCCTCAATGTAATGCTTGCTTTCAAGATACCAGTAGGATTCTTTAATAGTATTTTTACTTATTCCAAGCTGCTGACTGAACTCCCGGATAGATGGTACTTTATCTCCCTGCTTCAGCACTCCGCGGTCGATCAGAGAAATAACTCTTTCCGCGATGTCAATGTACAATTTCTTTTTTACAGGTCTATTCATTATTTCCATATTATTTATTATCAGTTTTGTTCTGCATAATAAAGATACAGTTTATGCAAAATTTACAGATACAGATTCTTTAAAACATGTGCTGGCATCACAATTTTTTACATATCTGCAACTGTAAAACTTCAACGAATTCTTTATAATTGAAATATAAAATTCATATAAAAGAGAAAACATTATGTCAAGAAAAACTATTAATCTTAACAATACTCGTATTTACAGGTGCACAGAAAAAATCAATGAAATTATCTGCATAAAAGGGATAATATGGATTTCATACCCCAAAAGCACTGATATTATTCTAAAGAAAGGGGAATCTTTTAAAACATCAGGCCGGAACAACATTCTGATTCAGGCCATGCCTGAATGCATTGCAGAAATAATCTGATTTGAAAAGTACGTCCTGAATTCAGCAGTTTGTCAATTCAGACCTTAGAGGCCGGAGCTTTTCAGGCAAAGGTACTGTTTTGCCGGATTTATCAACGTTTACAAAAGTAACTTTATTTGTAAAAACCAGTTTTTCATCTTCTGCGCCCGGTGCATCGGCAAAAACATTAACGGAATATACGACGCTTGTATTCCCTGTCGATTCAGGCATAATATTAAACCTGAGAATCGAACCGCTTTCAACCGGACATGTAAAATCTATTTTATCCATCGATCTCGTAACAAGACTGCATCCGGGAAAATCACGGGATGCAGTCAGCCACGCGAATTCATCCACCCATAAAAGCATGTATCCGCCGAAAAGTTTTTTAAAATGATTAAGATGTTCCGTTCTTACGATCTGGTATGTATTCATTAAAATTTTCCGATAGCTTTAATTCCATTTTTTTCAAGAATTTCAAGTCCATGGTCAATATCTTCCACCTTGAATATTTCTACAGCATTATTCTCATGGCTCATTAATGAAGAGTACAGATATTCTATATTGACGTTATTTTTAAAACAGATATCCATCACATGAGCAAGTCCGCCGGGTTTATCCTCAACAATTACACCGATTACATCAGTTTCCTTTGCTGTAAAATTATTCTCATGAAATAATTTAAGGGCAGCATCCGGTTTGTCGCATATTAATCTCAGAATTCCGAAATCTGCAGTATCTGCAATTGAAACGGCTCTAAGATTTATGTTATTTTCTCCGAGAAGTCTTGTAACTTCTGCAAGTCTTCCGTTTTTATTTTCAAGAAATACTGAAATCTGACGTACTTTCATTTTTTTCTCCTTTTCATAATCATATGTTTCTTTTATCAATTACCCGTTTGGCTTTACCGATACTTCTCTCAATTGATTTAGGTTCAACAAGTCTGATGTTAATGCTGATTCCCAGTTCCTGCTTCAGCTCCTGATGTAGCTTGTTTTTAATTCTTTCAAGTTCTTTCGTTTCATCGGAAAAAAATGATTCTTCCACCTCAACCTGAAGTTCAACCTCATCCAGATGAGTACTGCCGCGCTCAATAATTATCTGATAATGAGGCTGTGTTTCCTCAACTCGGAGAAGTACATTTTCTATCTGACTCGGGAATACATTTACGCCTCTGATAATAAGCATATCATCATTACGTCCAAGAAGACGGTGCATTTTCACCAGAGTGCGGCCGCATTTACATTCATCATGCCACAGCCAGGTAATATCTCTTGTCCTGTATCTTAGAATCGGTGTACCCTGTTTGGTAAGCGTTGTAAATACAAGTTCGCCTTTTTCTCCTTCCGGCAGAACTTTTCCCGTTTCCGGATCAATAATTTCAGGGAAAAAATAATCCTCATTAACATGAAGTCCGTGCTGAATATCACATTCACATGAGACACCCGGTCCGATTATCTCAGTAAGTCCGTAAATATCATGAGCTTTGAGATGAAGTTTGGATTCAATTTCATCACGCATATTGTCACTCCAGGGTTCAGCACCGAATATTCCTGATTTCAAATGAAGATCCTTGAATTCAATACCCATATCCCGGGCTTCATCAGCCATAAACAGAGCGTAAGACGGAGTACATGTAAGTATTGTAGATTTAAAATCACGCATAAGCATCAGCTGACGTTTTGTATTTCCGCTGGCTGCAGGAATGATATTTGCACCTATTTTCTGTGATCCATAATGTACTCCCAGACCGCCTGTAAACATTCCATATCCATATGCATTCTGTACGACATCACCTTTATCTCCACCGGCCATACCGAAACATCTAGCCATAACCTCTCCCCACATGTCCATATCCGACTGGGTATACGCATCAACCACGGGAGTTCCAGTGGTACCGGAAGAAGTATGTATTTCAACAATATCCGTCTCATCTACAGCAAGCAGACCATAAGGATAAGTTTCACGCATTTCATCTTTTGTAGTGAAAGGAATTTTAGCAATGTCATCAAGAGTTTTTATGTCGGAAGGATTGATACCTGCATTATCAAATTTTTTTCTGTAGAACGGTACTCTTTCATAAACCCTGAAACATAACTCCTTAAGATCAGCTAACTGTCTTTCCTTCCTTTTTTCGATACTTTCACATTCACGTGCCTTGTTCCAAATCATTTTAATTCACCTCTTTCATCTACAACACGTATAGCCTTACCCTGCTGAACAGGAAGCTGACCCGGCTCATGAAATTCAACATGAGGGTTAATGGTAATTGATGCTTTCAGCTCATCTTTTATCCTTTCTTTCAGCTGATACAGATCACGTGTGTCATCAGTTATAATATCAGGACCCACTTCCATTTCTACTATTAGATCATCCAGTGTTCCCTTTTTACGTACAAGAATTCTGTAATTGTTGCCGATTTCAGGCATTTTCATAATAACTTCTTCAATCTGTGAAGGAAAAACATTCACCCCGTTTATTATCAGCATGTCATCAGTCCTGCCGAAGATTCTGTCAATACGCCTTGCAGTTCTTCCGCATTCACATTTACCTGAAACAACTTTCGTCAGATCTCGCGTCCGGTATCTGATAATGGGCGTTGATTCACGTATAAGGTTCGTCAGCACCAGTTCACCCTGTTCTCCGTCTTCAAGAGGCGTAAGGGAGTTTCTATCAACAATTTCAAGAATATATGCATCTTCCCAGACATGCATTCCGCATTTATATGTACATTCAAATGCAACACTCGGTCCGTTCATTTCAGACAGTCCATATGAATTATATGCATCAATACTGAAACAGCTTTCAATTTTTCGGCGTATCTCTTCTGAATGAGGTTCCGCACCTATCATGGCTTTTTTTAAAACAAAATCTTCAGGGGAAAATCCCATATTTTCAATTTCTGAAAACAGATGAAGCATATAGCTTGGGGTGGCATGAACCACAGTTGTCTGAAAATCTTTCATCAGCATAAACTGCCGTTTCGTATTTCCGCTGGAAGCAGGAATGACAAACATTCCGAGCTTTTCAGCACCATAATGCAGGCCTATTCCTCCTGTGAATAATCCATATGTCATCATGTTTTGAAAAACATCGTCGCACGTACAGCCTGTAGCAATCAGAGAACGCCTGGTTAGATTAGTCCAGTTGTCCAGATCATTCTGCGACTGGTAAATAACTGTCGGTTTACCTGTCGTCCCGCTTGAAGCATGCATCCTGACTACATCAGATTTAGAAGATGCAAGAAGACCGAACGGATAAGTATTGCGCAAATCCTCTTTGGTCGTAAAAGGAATTTTTTTAATATCATCGATACTTGTTATGTCTTCAGCGTTTTTAATTCCGGCACCGCCAAGCTTCTTTTTGTAAAAATCCGTTTTTAACGCCTGAGTTATGATTTTTTTAAAACGGAGCAGCTGAAGTGATCTCAATGCTTCCCTGTCAAGCCTTTGAATCTCATCATCAGTGTATGTTAGAATCATATTCTACCACCAGCGGTCATTGCCATGACATTTTTATCTACAATTTCCCTGCCTTTCCTGCTGAAAAGTATTTCAACAGCCGCTTGAAGAGAAGAAAATTTTAAAGGCAGATATTTGGATGCAGCTCCTACAATTACCATGTTGGCAGCTTTAGGATTTCCGGCTTCACGGGCGATATTTGCGGTATCAACAAAAAAGGAATTTTTAATCTTTGAAATTTTATTCAATACTGTATCAAGTTCCGGATAGTCAGGAATGTTTATAAACGGTTCATTAGATGTAATAAGAACACCATCCGGTTTCATAAACGACACATAGCGGAGCGACTCAAGCGGTTCCATGCTTAAAATCATATCAGCACTTCCGGATGGAACAAGATCACTGAATATTTCACTATCTGAAATTCTCAAATGTGATAATACTGCCCCGCCGCGCTGAGCCATCCCATGAACTTCAGACTGCCGGACGTTTAATTTTTCAATTCCGGCTGCAGTTGCAATTGCGGCAGCAACGGAAAGAACGCCCTGACCGCCCACGCCGCATAGAATTATATCATATTTCATGAACAGGTCTCCTCTTTCGATTCTTTATTTTTCTTCCGGAAATATTCAATGCATTCCCTTACTGAAATAATTACAGAAACTCCTTCATATTCAAGTTCCTTTTTAAGTATCTTCATATTGTTATCATGATTTTTTCTGTGAGCATCAACAACATGAATATGATGAGGATGAACCCCGATTCCTTCCGAAATAAGTTTAATTCGCTGAGAAGGCAGAATTGTATTCTGACCGCCTGTCATTCCTACTGTTGAGTTGTCGAGAATAAGGATTGTAACTGAAGCATTTTCAGAAACACAATCAACAAGCCCTGTAAGACCGGAATGAAAAAAAGTACTGTCACCGATTACAGCCATTACATTTTTCATGCCGGCTTCAGCAGCTCCTTTTGCCATTGTGATTGATGCCCCCATGCAAACAATAGTCTCAGGAACCTGAAGTGGAGGCAAAGCACCAAGAGCATAGCAGCCGATATCGGACATAACCGCACTTTCTGATAAACCGGCAACTACATCCTTAATAAATCGGTATGTGTCATCGTGCGGACATCCCTTGCACAGTTGAGGAGGCCTTCCCGGAATTTCACCTGCAGAGAAATCAATCAGTTTCTTTGGTGCCAGATCAAGCACTTTCCTGATACTATCCGGATTCAGTTCTCCTTCACGGGATACATGACCTGAAAGTTTTCCTTTTAAAATAATATTTCCGGGTAGAATTCCGCGCACCATTCTTTCAATTAAAGGCTCACCTTCCTCAAGAAAAATCAGGGTTTTACATTTTTCCGCAAGCTTAATTATTTTTTCCGCAGGAGGAGGATAAAACCCGATATGAAGATGATTGTATTTGGTTTTAAAATCATCAGCGTTTTCAAGAAAATAATTTCTGCCAAGGCCTGAAGTAATTACACCGGTATCTGACTCATTAAATATTAAATGATTCCATTCACTGCTTTCACTGTAGGTTTTCATTTCTTTTTCTTTATCAAGAAGCTGATGCCATTGTTTTCTGGCAAGAGCAGGAAGAAGCATCCATTGTTTGACATCAGGAGCCTTAACTCCTTTATTTTCCGGAATAGATTTTTTTACTGTAATTGACGCTCTTGAATGAGAAAGCCTGGTAACCAGCCTGATCATCACAGGAACGTTCAGTTTTTCTGAAAGTTCAAATGCCTCAAACATTACATCATAAGCCTGCTGCTGATTTACAGGTTCAAAACAGGGAATGTGTGCAAAATCTGCATAATATCGGCTGTCCTGTTCATTCTGCGAAGAATGCATTCCCGGATCATCAGCGACCGCAAGTACAAGACCTCCGCGAATGTCCAGTAATGCTGAGTTAACAAATGCATCAGCTGCGACATTCAGACCGACATGCTTCATTGTAACAAGCGTCCGTTTGCCGTAAAATGAGGCACCAAGCGCCTCTTCATATGCAGTTTTTTCATTAGAACACCATTTTGCCAATGGTTTCCCCTCTTTTTTATTAACTGACTGCAAATATTCCATAATTTCTGTCGATGGTGTTCCCGGATATCCGTAAGCTGATGATAGACCGGCATGAACAGCACCGAGAGCTAAAGCCTCATCGCCAAGTAAAGCATATGTTTCCATTAAGTATATCTCCTGAATGTGTTTTCAATTTATTCCTTTAAAAGCCCTTTCTACCGTGTTAATATTGTCTATTTTAGTGATTAAGCTGACTCCGGCCGTAATTAATGCTGAAACAGGTAATGCAAAAACGACAGGATCGATGAAAGTCCATATGCCCTCCAGAAGAACCGTTTTACCGGTAAGTGCAAGACATATCCCGAAGACTTCCGCTTCTTTACCATGAAGAAACAGAAAAGAAAAAACAGTTACTGCAAAACCTGACAGAATACCGCTGACAGCACCTTTCCTGGTCACCCTTTTCCAGAAAAGCAGAAAAGTATATGGAGCAAGAAAGCATGAGGCCATTAAACCGAAGAAAATAGCTGTAGCCCTGGCAATTATTCCGTCACCCAGTCTAAGCGATAGAATTACAGTAAGAATTAATGAAAGTACAATTCCGATTCTTGTCAGAAGTACGATGGTGTTTTCTTTCAGTTTTCTTTTTTTAAAAAAACCAAATTCCAGAATATCCCTGCTTACAGAAGTGCCGATTACATGATATTGAGAACTGAGAGTTGACATGGCAGCCGAAAGTATTACAAGCATGAAAATATATATAAACCAGGAAGGCATTATTTCATTAATATATACAGGAATTACCTTGTCGAGATTCCGTTCAGCCATTTCAAATGCAATTTTACCGTATTTTTTAAAAAATACAACATTAGCCAAAGGTCCTGTAAGATAGGTTGTACCGACAGTTATAAAAATAAATACTGCTCCAATAGCAACCGCCCGGTTCAATTCCTTATTACTTTTCACGGTCATGAATCTTACAACAAGCTGAGGCTGTGAAAGGACTCCAACCCCTACTCCAAGAACCAGTGATGAATATATCACCCACCACAGAGATGAACCTGCACGCGGGCTGGATGTCCAGCTGGTTATTCCTGATTTCTGTATGCTCTCCGGAATCTCACTTGATAAAGCGGTAAGGCTGGAATGCGCATCAAAAATCCCTCCGAGCTTAATATAAGTAAACAGAAGAAGAGCCGACATCCCAATAAACATTAATGTTCCCTGTATTGCATCTGTATACATGACGCTTTTCAGTCCGCCCATTATTACATAACCGCCTACCAGAACCGAAAAAACAAGAACAGACAGTTCAAACGGAACACCAAGAAAACTTTCAATTATCCGTGCAGCCCCGATTAAAACGGCAGCGGCATAGACCGGCATAAAAATGAAAATCATGGCTCCGGCAAAAATCTGAATAAATTTCGAATCAAAACGCCTGCCAAGAAGTTCAGGGAAAGTATGAGCGTCAAGATTGAGACCCATCATACGTGTACGCTTTCCATAAAATACAAAAGCGATAAATATACCTACAAAGATATTTGCAAAAACAAGCCACATCAAGCTCATACCATAAAGGGAGGCAACCCCGCCAAAGCCGACTATGGCTGACGTTGAAATAAAAGTTGCACCATATGACATGGCCATTACAAACGGATGAGTATTTCTTCCTGCAAGAAGATAATCAGAGGAAGTTTTAGTTGCAGCAAAACCCCGGTATCCAAGATATGCTATTGCGGAAAGATATAGAAAGATAATAACGATTAAAATTATATAATTCATTTTGATTCACCTTTCCCGTCAAGTTCGCGATTAATATGCTCTTCCTCTGCTTCCCATCTTTTTTCCATTTCCAATTCATCAGAAGTTATATCACCGTCATTCCATTTAATAATTCCATAAACTATACACAGTAATGCTGATAAAACAGTTAAAATTATTGCAAAAATAACACTTACGTCACCGAAGCCGGACATTCATACCTCCATAAAAAACATTTTAATTGCTTATTGAGAAATTCCACTCATAAATTCATTCATAGCGTTCTTAAAACCTTCCGCAGATTTATCGATGTATGAATCGTCAGTACAATATGAAATTCTGAAATAACCGGGAACGCCAAAAGCACTTCCTGGTACGGTAAGAATCAGATTCTGTTTCAATAATTCAACAAATGCAGATTCATTTTTATCGGGAGATTTCACAAACAGGTAAAATGTACCTTCCGGTTTAAAATAATCATACCCGTTTTCATCGAGTATTCCGCATAAAGCATCCCGTTTTCTTTTATATACATTAACATCGATTTTAACACCCTGCAGCCGGCCTACAACACGCTGCATTAGTGCAGGAGCATTAACATAACCCAGAATCCGATTACATAAAATGGCTGCATTGATAATTTTATCACAGTTTTCAGCTGAAGGATTAATTGCGAGCCATCCTATTCTTTCTCCAGGAAGAGAAAGATCTTTTGAATACGACGTACATATCATTGATTCGGAATAAATGCCAAAAATACCAGGAACCTCGACACCGTCATAGACAATCTTTCTGTAAGGTTCATCACTGATAAGATAAATTGTTCTTCCTGTTTCAGATGATTTTTTCCTTAAAACTTCTGCAAATTTCTTTAATGTTTTTTCCGGATAAATTTTACCTGATGGATTATTTGGAGAGTTAATTATAACCGCAGCACATTTATCAGTAATAGATTTTTCAAACTGATCAACATCAATATCAAAATCATCAGTACAGGGAACTGTTTTTAAAATACCGCCGTGATTATCACAATAAAATTTATATTCTACAAAATAGGGCACTGAAACAAGTACCTCATCCCCCGGGTTCAGTATTGACTTTAAAATAACGTTTAATGCCCCTCCGGCGCCTGTGGTCATTATAACATGTTTATTTTCAAGATTGGATTTCTGTTCTTTATTGATATAATCTGCAATTGCAGAACGGACATTCAGATATCCTGCATTGGGCATATACCCGTGAATATTTGCATCGGTATTCAGGGATTCTTCTTCAAGGATTTTCTGAAATTCAGGTGGAGGAGGAACATCCGGATTACCAATTGAGAAATCACATACATTTTGCACACCATGAATAGCCTTTAATTTGGCTCCTTCTTCAAACATTTTTCGTATTAGAGATGAAGATTGTAAAAAAGACTCAATTTTAGAAGAAATAGCCATGTGATCTCCAAATTAGAACAAAATATCAAAAAAATGATAACTAAAAATATTAGAAGCAACATCATCTGTCAAATGATTTTCAAATGATTATTGCAAAGAAAAGGAATACTGATAAATTAAATAATAATAATAATTATTAGTGAAAAATTAGATTTTTTGTCATTCTTTTTGGATTATATCCAATCTAATTCTGAATTCATTGCTTAGTTTTGTATATTTTTTTTGTATTTCAAAGTAACTATTTAGAATTTTTTGATTAAATGGTTTTTTCAGTCTTTCCTTATAAATAAAAATTAATAAATCCAAAAACAGAAGAAAACCTATAAAAGCAAATTTGGAAATTGAAATTTTATATTTTTGTCTGATTATAGTGAAATCTTCAATTTCCTCCGGATTTAATGAGTAATTTAATTTTTTCCATAAAAGCGGAGAATGATTCTGGTATTCGGTAAGAATACCGAATACCCGGATTCTGCAATTATTTTTAACTGTTAACTTAATTAAATCTTTAAAAATTCTGCTTTCAGAAATACCATATAATCCGGATATCTCACATATTTTATCAAAGAAATCAGCATCTACGTTCGCAGTGGTATCCCTATTTAAATTTATTTTCATTTCTACGTCCTCTATATATAACGTAAAATTTCAAAAAAATTTAAACAATTTTTAGATTATACTTACCTCTGATTAATATTAATGATTATCGCATCCATGTTCATGCTCGTGACAGCCTACCCCAGAATCCAGTATACTGCCAGATAACCAGTTTTCAGTTACTTTTTTTACATCTCCGCTGCATCCACGGACTACCTGAATACCCTGAGATGAAAGCACATTAACCGCTCCATCCCCCATATTTCCCGCAAGCATGACAGTTACTCCATTCTGTTTTAAAACTTGTGCAATATTGGATTTACAACCACACCCAGCAGGTGATTTGATTATTTCCTGCGATAAAATTTTTTTCTCATCACTGACTGCAAATACCGTGTAGTATTCGCAATGACCGAAATGCGGATCAATTTTATCATTCTGTGTCGGTAAAGCAATTTTCATATAACAACCTCTCTATGTAGTTTTTTTGGACAATCACTGGGAAATTCAGATTTCCCGGTAGATGCATTTGAAGATATGCATTCAGTACATCCGGAATGACTCCCATCTGCCGAAATTACCTCTCCGCCCTTTATTCTAATTATTTTGGCATTAAGAAGTGCATCGGCAATTTTATAATGAGCAGATTCTATAATTCTTCCGAATGTCTGCCTGGAGACTCCCATTGCAGCCGCTGCTTCCTGTTGATACATTTTTTTAAAATCTGCAAGTTTTAGGGCTTCAAACTCATCCAGACTTAAAATTATTTCATTATATGAGTTCGATTCACATCCCTGCGGAATAAAAATTGAATTCTCTGGCATACATCCTATTTTTCTGCAGCATTTTGGTCTGGACATAGTATCTCCTTTTTCTAATTTATGAGCATATGCCCAAAATGTCAATATATTTATAGACTATTTAAATATTATTGGAAAAATCCTATATTGAAACCGGCAAAGATACCTTTATAACAGATTTTAAGATTTTAGGATATTCTGGAAGGGTCCCTAAGACTTTTACTCACATATATATAACAAATAAGCGCAAGAACAGCACAAAAGATAAAAAGAGTATTAAATTCAATAATCCTGAACTTTAATAGTGCACCTGCGGCAATCGGTAAAAATCCAGTGAAGATTCCAGCCACAGAACTGCCCATTGTAGTATAAAAAATACGATTATTCCGGTTTCCGAATTCACCCAGAAATGACTGTGTCGTATTTAAATCCGCAGCTATCGTCATACCAAATAAAATAAACACGATGTAGACTGCAGGTATTGATGGCGAATATATCATCAAAAGATTTGTAGGTATTATCATTAAAATTCCGATTTTATAAACAGAAACATTACCCTTTCGATCGCCTATGTAGCCTAAAAACAAACCGCCTGCAATTTTACTGATATTCAAGGCAAGAGCAAAAGAAGCGACAATCGTATCATCGATCCCTTCATTTTTACTGAAAAAATAAACCGTATGAAATGTCATTGTAATAATACAGAAACTGAAAATTACCCGGCTGATGAGGAATCTCAGAAAATTAGGATCTTCAGCCGGTAAACTTTTTATAAATGCTGAAAACCGGGAATTTGAAGTTTCATTGACAGCAGGCGCATCATGATCATTTATAAAAATAAATGCCATCCAGGAAATCATTAAAAAAACAAAAGCGATTATAAATAGAATCCTGTAATTCCCCGGGAAAGCGAATGTTCGAAGAATATATGCAATTAGAACCGGAAAAACAATTCCTGTCCCGGCACCAATTGCATTTCTAATAGCGACAACCCTGGAACGTCTTCCGGAAGGAACTGTACGTGACAGAAGATCCAGCCATGCCGGAACACTGATACCGCCTATTCCGCTGAAGAGAAAATATATTAAAGCTGAAATCAGCCCGGAAACAAGAGGTGTAAAATGACCTAAAGAAATTGTAAAAAAAACCAGAAAGAGAATCATAAGTCTTTGAAAAAAACCGGTAATTACAATAAACAGATGTTTATTATGAATTTTTTGTACAATATGTACAGTAAGAAGTCCTGAAACATTGAATCCTATTACAAGAGAAGCGGGTATTAAACTTATCAGTAACGGATTCCTGGTAATCTGACGCATATATCCGATCATAATTGTATATTGATCCAGAAAAACCATTCCACCCATAAAGAATCCGCCTTCAATAATATGAAGGATAATATTTCTTATATCTGTTTTTTTATCTGCCATGGCAGGCACTATCAAATTGATAACTTATGATGTCAAGATTATTAAATGATATGATATTAAATTATAATGTCTGTAAATTCTAAATTTTTAATAATT